>NZ_FOZS01000004.1:300000-466894 GCF_900116205.1 Halostagnicola kamekurae
GAGTCGAGATCCGCGACGCCCGTTCGAGCGAGGCCGGCGACGGTGGCCAGCAGAATCCAGCCGATCGTATCGTCGACCATTCCCGCCGCGAGGATCAACTGTCCGATATCGCGCCGGATCACGTCCAACTCGAGGAGGATCTTCGCGATCACCGGAATCGCGGAGATGCTCATCGCGGTGGCGACGAAGAGACTGAAGACGAGCCGGTCGTCCGCGGAGACGATGAACTCCGAGGGGAGAAACCACCCGAGAGCGAAGCCGGTCACGAACGGGACGAGGATTCCCCCCAGCGAGAGCAACAGCGCCGTCCGCCCTTTGCTGATGACGAGGTCGATGTCGGTTTCGAATCCAGTGACGAGAAGCAACATGATGAGCCCGAGCCAGGAGATGATCTCGAGGAGGTGAAACTGGCTCTCGGAGACCACGAACAGCGACTCGTAGGCGCCCGGGACGACGACGCCCAAAAGCGACGGGCCGAGAACGACGCCGGCCAGGAGTTCGCCGACGACCGCCGGCTGTCCGATCGAACTGAAGGCTTCGCCGAGGACGCGCGCGACGAACAGCAGGACGGTCAACTGGAGGATGACGAGGAACAGTTCGTGGTGTCCGAGCGGTTCGATGAGTTCCATATCGTCCGACCAGCGGTTTTCGAATCCTACCCTCCGCTCCCACTATACACATTCCCCTGTACGGAATCCATGACAGACACCGGTCAGAATGTTTTCCTCGCCTACCCGATAGACGTCGGTGCTTACGGTGGATTCGCCACGGCCGTTATGGTGACGACCGTGCCGACAAGTGCGAGAAACAACCCGCCGAGCGACAGCGACGACATTCCGTCGAAGTACGTGACCACGACCAATCCGACGACGGTCAGTTGTAGTCCGAGAATTCCCTGTTTCGTCGAATCCATAGTGATAGTCACCAGAAAATGACTAAAAATCTACTGGTGTTTGGCCACAATTCTCAGTGGGCTCGTTTTTTCGCCGTCTCGGCAGTCAATCCCGCAGTCGCGCTGGCGCGGCTCACTCGAGTTCGCGAACGACCTCCGCGGGGTTGCCCTGAACCACGACGTTGGCCGGAACGTCCTCGGTGACGACCGCCCCCGATCCGATCACCGCGCCGTCTCCGACGGTTACCCCGGGATTGAGCACCGCTCGGCCCCCGATCCAGACCGCATCGCCGACGGTAACCGGCTTGGCGTACTCGAGGCCGGCTGTCCGTTCGGCCGCCTCGAGCGGGTGGGTCGCCGTGTACACGTGGACGCCGGGCGCGAGCATGCAGTCGTCCCCGAATTCGACCGGTGCGGCGTCCAGAATCACGCAGTCAAAGTTCGTATAGAAGTCCTCACCGACGTGGACGTTGTAGCCGTAGTCACAGCGAAACGGCGGCTCGAGATAGACGCCGTCTCCGACCGACCCGAACAGGTCGCTCACGATGTCGGCGCGTCGTCGCTCGTCGGAGACCGGCGTGCGATTGAACAGGGCGAGGCGATCTCGCGCGGCCCGGCGGTCGGCGACCAGCTGGGGATCGTCGGGGTCGTAGCGATCCCCGGCGATCATCTTCTCTCGTTCGGTCGGCATACTTCGACGAGCACCAGCTAGCCTAATACGGGTTCCGTTATCGCCATGTCCGGGGATTAGCCACGAGATTCACGAACCGACAGCATACACCACAGACGGTCGACCGCCGAACGCTCGAGTGCCGTCGAAACCGATCGTCAGGTGCCGACTGGAAAGACAGGATGCACAGGCAAGCCCAACAGCTACCTCGGGGATCGAGAGAGGTGTAATATGGTCAGACTGTCGACGATCGTAATCGGTCTCGCGATACTCTTTGGTATCGGACTCATACCGATCCCGATTCCAGGGATCGGAGTGCTCGTAGGTCTCTCAGGGATCGTTATCGGCGTTATTCTGCGTCTCCTCGGGCACTAACGCGCGGTTTCAAGAAACTTCTCGAGCCGTCCGCACCAGTACCTGCTTGAGTCCCGAAAGGAACTCTCGAGCCACGGGAGCGCCGTCGTAGAGCCACAACAACGCGGCGAACGCTCCCAGGCTAAGTTGGAAGAGGAGGTACGGCGACGGCGATCCGGAGAGAAGTTCGTAGGTGTATCCGCCCAGCAGGTGAAAGAAGTACTCGAAGAACGCGATGTCCCGTTCGTATCCGGCGACGGTGGCGACTGGCCAAAAGGCGATTTCGGGAACGAAGTACCCGCCGCGGACGACCCGATCGAGGATGTCAGAGGGGAGGTGAAGCAGATAGACTACCCCGAACGCGGCTCCGACGTGTGTTCGGTCGTAGGATCTGGCGACGAGCCCGACCGCGGTCGCCACCGGGATGACGAAGAAAATCGAGTGGCCGATCGCGTACCCCGAGTCGAAGATTCCGAACTGCCAGGACAGGGGTTTGTCGATGAGATCCGGGAGGACCGACGCGAACACGACGGCGAAGGCCTCGAGACCGCCGGGCGCGCTCCGATAGTAGGCGTGACAGAACAACGAGTAGGCGACGTACCCGACGATCGCGTGCTCCCACGGCCACATATTAGGAACTCACCGGGGAGAGGACTACGGTAGTTATCGCGGGCGTGCGACGCCGCACTGCGACAGTGACCGACGCTGTCGGGGGACCCATTGGTAGAACGGAGGGTCCAGTCGGCAAAAAGATTTCCGAGACGGAATCGGGTACGCCGCCGTCTCGATACCCCCGCTGCATTCGATTCGCTCGGTCTCTCTCGAGTCCGAAACGGCCAAACGACTCGGCCGCGTCCGTCTTCGCATGAAGTTCGCGCCCGGTGCCTGGAAGTACGCGATCTGGCCGCTCGTGGTCGCCCCCTTCGCGGTTCTGATCAGCGCCACCGCGAGCGTCGTCTCGCTCGCACTCGGCGTCGCAACGCTCGCGTTCTTTCGCGACCCCGACCGAACGCCGCCGGTATCCGGCACCGTCGCCCCGGCCGATGGGAACGTCTCCGTCCTGCGAACCGAGGGCGACCGCACTCGCCTCGGGATCTTCATGAACGTCTGGCACGTCCACGTCGTCCGGTCGCCGTTCGACGCCACGGTGGTGGACGTCGAACACGTCGACGGCGCGAACAGGCCGGCGTTCTCGAAGGACTCCGATCGGAACGAACGGGTCCACGTCACGCTCGAGCTCGAGGACCCGGCTGCCGTCGTCCCCGACCAAGCCGACGTCGTCTCCGATCCCAACTCGCAAGCGCCCACCGCGACCGTCACCTTCGTCGCCGGCGCGTTCGCCAGACGGATTCACCCCTACGTCGAAGCGGGCGATCGACTCGAGCGCGGGCAGCGAATCGGCCACATCGCGTTCGGTAGCCGCGTCGACGTGCTGTTCCCGACCGGCGTCTCGGGCGACGATATCGCCGTCGAACCGGGCCAATCGACGACAGCGGGCGAAACCGTCATCCTGGACGCACCGCCGACGGCGGACGAAACCGGATTGGCGGGAGCGACCGACGAGCCGTAGCGCGATGGAAGACCGTAACGCGATCGATTATCGACGCAGTCAGCTATCGGAGCGCGGCCGATTACCGAGCGCGACCGGCGGTCCGCCCGGTCGTTCTCGAGTTTACCGGTTGTCCTCGAGTGCGTCCCGCGCCGCCTCGAGATGCGCGCGTTCGATGACGACGTCGCCCGCACGTTCGTTGGCTTCTTCTGGGCCGTACTCCGTGGCTACCTCTCGGATGGCCTTCATCGAAGCGTCGCGAACCAGCGCCTCGAGGTCCGCACCCGTGTGCCCCTCGAGTTCGTCCGCGAAGGCGTCGATGTCCACGTCGTCGGCGAAGGGCTTGCCGCGGGTGTGGACCTCGAGGATCTTGCGCCGAGCCTCGGTGTCTGGTTCGGGGACAAGTACGTGCGTGTCGAGTCGGCCGGGTCGGAGCAACGCCGGATCGATGAAGTCCCGGCGGTTGGTCGCGGCGAGGACGACGAGGTTCGGATTCTCGCTCATCCCGTCGAGTTCCGTCAGGAGCTGTGAGACGACGCGTTCGGTGACCTCGTGGCTCTCGCCTCGAGTCCCTGCGATGGCGTCGATCTCATCGAAGAAGACGATCGACGGAGCGGCCTGCCGTGCGCGTTCGAACACCTTTCGAATGGCCTTCTCCGACTCGCCGACGTACCGATCGACGATCTCCGGGCCGTCGACGCGAACGAAGTTAACGTCGGTTTCGCCCGCGAGCGCTCGCGCGAGGAGGGTCTTCCCGGTTCCGGGCGGGCCGTGGAGCAAGACGCCGGAGGGCGGATCAGTGTTGGTCTCCTCGAAGAGCCGTTCGTACGTCAACGGCCACTCGACCGACTCGCGCAGCGTTCGCTTTGCGTCCTCGAGTCCGCCGACGTCCGTGAAGTCGGTCGTCGGCGATTCTGCGACGTACTCGCGCATCGCCGAGGGCTCGACGGACGCGAGCGCCGCGTCGAAGTGGGATCTGGTCACCTTCGGGTCCTGATTCCACGCCGTGCGACCGTCGGCGTCGGTCGGCCTGCCTCGAATTGCGGCCATGGCCGCCTCGCTGGCTACCGCGTCCAGATCCGCGCCGACGAATCCGTGCGTTCGAGCCGCTATCTTGTCGATTCGAACGTCGTCGGCCAACGGCATGCCGCGGGTGTGGACCTGTAAAATCTCCTTGCGGCCCTCCTCGTCGGGAACGCCGATCTGAATCTCCCGGTCGAATCGGCCGCCGCGTCTGAGCGCCGGATCGATCGAGTCCACGCGGTTCGTCGCCCCGATGACGATCACCTCGCCGCGGGCGTCGAGGCCGTCCATCAGCGTCAGCAACTGCCCGACGATCCTGTTTTCGGCGTCGCCGTCGTCGTCCCGCGTGCCGGCGATAGAGTCGATCTCGTCGAAGAAGATGATCGTCGGCGAGTTCTCTCGAGCGGCCTCGAAGGTCTCCCGAAGCTGTTCTTCGGATTCGCCCTTGTACTTCGACATGATCTCCGGGCCAGAGACGGTCTCGAAGTTGGCGTCGACCTCGTTTGCCACCGCTCGAGCGATCAGCGTCTTGCCCGTGCCGGGCGGTCCGTAGAGCAACACGCCGGAGGGCGGTTCGACGCCGAGGCGCTGGAAGAGGTCCGGCTCCGAGAGCGGGAGCTCGATCATCTCGCGGACGAGCTCGAGTTCCTCGTCGAGGCCGCCGATATCCTCGTAGGTCACGCCCGAGGGCGTCTCCGGTTCGGCGTCGGGATCGCTTGTCTGTTCTGACGCGGACGATTGACTAGTGGCGGGCTCGCTCGCCGTCGGATCCGCCTGGGCGACGTCGATCGACGTCGAACTCGTGATGCGAACGTCACCGTCAGGATCCGTATCGAGCACGGTAAACGGCTCGGGCGCGACACCTTCGATGCGGATCTGCTCTCCGGATCGAATCGGTCGGTTGCGAAGTTTCTGGGTCGCGACCCGCTCTGCTAGCTGCGATTCGGCCTCGGCAAGTTCCGACGGCGCGCCGAGGGTGACACGTTCTGCCTGCCTGATCGCGGCGGTGTCTTTCGCCCGAACGACCACCGTATCGCCCACGTGAACGCCCGCGTTGGCCCGCGTGTCGCCGTCGATCTGGATCACCGTTTCCGGGATCGACGGATCGGCAGGCCACATCTTGGCGATCGTCGTCTGCTCGCCGTCGATCACGACGGTGTCACCGCTTAGCACACCAAGTTTCCGACGGGCGATTTCCGGGATTCGGGCGACGCCGCGTCCCGCATCCCGTTTCTCGGCGGCCCGAACGGTCAGGCTGACCTGCACGGAATCCGACTCACTCATACCCCATCGTTTCAGCCGTACGGTCTTGAGAATTGTCCTGGGCCGCTTTGGATCTCCCCGTGCTCGACTTGGCTTGCCACTCTGAACGTCGTCTCACCGCACCGTTCCCCTTCGAACCCACTGTGCCAGAGAAACGCCTTTGGGGTGTGACACCCCTAGACGATCCATGGTCGTCGAGACTGAGCGCGATAACGCCACCTGGTACGAGTGTGAGACCTGTGGGCTGCTCTTTACCGATGAGTCCGAAGCAACCGAACACGAAGCCCAGTGCGACGGAGACGATCCGTCCTACATTCAGTGACGGTCCAGCGCGGCTCATGACGGTCGGCTTCGAACGCCGGCTTCGGCCGCCACGTTGGCAACTCCCCGCCTACTCGAGGCGGTCCCGGTGTTCGGCAGCCAGTTCTTCGGCTTGCGCTCGAGTCTGCGTCGCCGTCCATCGAACGCGCTCCCCGTCGCCGTATGCGAGCGCCGTCTTGAGTTCGTCCCGCAGGATGCCGGTGCCGATCTGACGAACCGTGCCGTCCGCGTCACCGAGTTCGTAGACGCCCGGTCGGTCCGGGACCCGGCCGACGGTTCGCCGATCGAGATCGTGCCACTGCTTTCGAAGGGGCATTACTCTCCCCCTTCGACGAGTTCGTATGCGTGTTCGCTCATCTCGTCCTCGGCGAAGACGAACACCCGACCGTCGACGAGAGACGGCTCGGCATCGACGCGGATCGAGTACGCCTCCGTCGAAACCCGGACGCCGGGAAACAGCTCCTCCTCGTCGGTTCCCTCGAGCATGACCCGCCCGACGCCGGTCGTTTCGAGAATGTCGTCGTGAGTGTTGCGATCGTTGACGTAGGTCATCACGCCCTCGATACCATCGGGGTCGGTGACCAGCACGTGGACCTCCTTTCCCGGCGGCGTCGTGATCGACTCCTCGACAGCCTCTGGCGGCCCGTGATAGAACGCCTCGCGCCCGTCGAGGTAGTGGACGACGATACCGCCGTCGACCAGATCGACCTCGAGCGTGCTGGGGGGAACGTTGTTTCGCATGCTCATGCCCGGACTGACGTGATGAACTTGCAAAAACGAACCGCTCTCGCGTCGCGCGGCTCACCTCGGTATTTCTCGAGGACCGCACGGTTGACCACACCGGTCACAACGGCGTCGACCGCCAGCGGTAAATAGTCGCTCTGAATGGTGATAGATATGGACGGCCGTGCTGTCTCCCCCGCTGCAGGAACGGTGCTGAACGCGCTCGCGACCAGGACCGGGTCAGCCTTCGCTATCGACCTCGAGACGACAGCGACGGTCGATCTGACCGACGACGGCGAGATCGATGCCGAGATCGACGATCGGCCCGACGCGGACACGACGCTCATCGAATACTGTGCCGAACGCGTCCTCGAGCGATACGCCGAGGACGCGGGTCTCGACGCCGAAACGGTGGGCGCGCGCGTTCGCACCGAGAGCGAGATCCCGATGGCGGCCGGGCTCAAGAGTTCGAGCGCCGCGGCCAACGCGACCGTTGTGGCGACCCTCGACGCCCTCGAAATCGACGACGCCGTCGAGCGCGTCGACGCCTGCCGCCTCGGCGTGCAGGCCGCTCGAGACGCCGGCGTGACTGCAACGGGCGCGTTCGACGACGCAAGCGCGAGCATGCTCGGCGGCGTGACGATCACCGACAACACCACCGACGAACTGCTCGCTCACGAGAGCGTCGACTGGCACGCGCTGGTCTACACGCCGCCGGAGCAGGCGTTCAGCGCGGACGCGGACATCTCCGATTGCGAACGCATCGCGCCGATGGCGGATCTCGTCGCCGAACTCGCTCTCGACGGTCGGTACGGCGAGGCGATGACCGTCAACGGCTTCGCCTTTTGTGGCGCGCTCGGATTCTCCACCGGTCCGATGCTGGACGTCCTCCCGGACGTCGCGGGCGTCTCGCTGTCGGGCACCGGCTCGAGCTTCGTCGCGATCGGCGATAGAGAACAGCTCGAGGGGGTTCGCGACCGCTGGGACCGACGGGACGGATCGACGCGACTGTTGCGGACACGAACCGACGGAACACGAACGCTGTAACATACTCAGGACTATCTATGACCGAGGAATCACCGTCAAACGGGGAGAATCGAACGCCGGAGGAGATGGATCTCGAAGAGCTACGCGAGGAGATCCGTACGATCGACCAGGAACTGGTCGAACTGATCGCCCAGCGGACGTACGTCGCGGACACCATCGCCGCGGTCAAAGACGAACGGGACCTACCGACGACCGACGAGAAACAGGAAGAACAGGTCATGGAACGAGCGGGGGAAAACGCGGCGCAGTTCGATCTCGATCCGAACCTCGTGAAGGCGACGTTTCGAATGCTGATCGAACTGAACAAGGTTCACCAGCGCGAGAATCGGTAGCAAACAACACTGAGTTCACGTATGTATTGCTGTTTCTTCTCGTCGATAGCTTCAGCGGTCGGACGGCGAAACACCTACAGTAACACGCACGTAATACGACCGTATGTCTGAAGCGGCCACAAACAACGGCGATGACGAGATTGTCACGGTGAACTTCAAAGTCACACGGTCGTTTCTCGACGAAATCGAAGACACGTGGCAGGGACGAGGATTCAACAGCCGGAGCGAATTTATTCGGTATACCCTACGCGATGCCATCGAACATCCTACGTTCGACCGCGACGAACTCGTTGCACTCCTCCAAGCCGAAGAGGACGTTCGTGAACAACGAACGATGAGTGCCGAAGAAGCACGCGAACGATTCGGCACTGACGGGGCGAATGAGTGACGACGAGTGGACGTGGGAACTAGCGTCGAAAGCACAAGACGACCTCAGTACGCTCAACTCGAACGAGCAACAGCGAATCATCGACAAACTCGACGAAATCATCGATTCCCCGTGGCGCGATCCGCCAGACTATGGCGAACCGCTCCAGAACAGCCCACGCCGGAAAGTTCGCATTGGTGAATTCCGCCTTGCGGTAACGTTCCACCGAAACGAGTATCGAATGATCGTCGCGCGCATCAAACGCCGCGGTGGCGCGTATACCGCTGACGACGATTGAGTAGCTTTGCCGAAAATACTCACTCCGTACTCCCTCTAATCACCATCACCTTCACCCGCCGAACACCGTCGAAGTCACGAAGTTGGTAGGTCAATTCGCGAACTCGCTCGGCCGACCCCCGACAGAACAGCGACTCGAGACACCACTCACCCTGGTGGGTGTGACTGGTGTTGAGGATGACGTCCTGATACCGGTGCTGGACGGCGTGTAGTTCTCGAATTACCTCGTGGTGGCGATAATCGAAGGCGAGGAGGGAAACGACGTCACCGCTGGTGTCCTCGAGGCGGGAGTGGGATTCGATGTACTCGAGCATCGCTTCCCTGACCGCCCGTGACCTGTTTTCTAACTCCTGTTCTTGCCAGACCTGATCGAACTCTTCGACGACGTCATCGGGGATGTTGAAGCTCGTTCGCATACGTGTACTCTCCGCTTGGGTTCAGACGGCCCGCCTGTATTACGATTCCCCCGATACGGTAGTAACAACCGTTATCCTCGCATCGTCGGATACCTACTCGTATAGATGTTTCATGGAGACTCGTTCGGCCTTCTCCTCGGGGCGGTCGCACTGGGTGCCGTTCACGGTATCGAACCGGGCCACGGGTGGCCCGTTGCCGCCTCCTATGCGCTCGACCAGACTAACAAGTGGGTGTACGGATTTGCGGCGAGTTTCATCATTGGCGTCGGCCACCTCGTGAGCAGCATCGCGATGGTCGGCGTGTTCTTCTACGCGAAGAGCTATTTCGAACTCACACAGGTCAACGAGCCGATTACGATAGCCAGTGGCATCCATATCGGCGGCCCAGTCAGTCTCGTGGCCGGTATCTTGCTGATCGCGCTCGGCGTCCGTGAGTACTTCCACGGACACTCTCACGGCGGTCACGACGATGACCAAGACTCCGGTCAGAACCACCACGGAGACCCGAACGAACACGAACACGAACACGATTCGGATACTCATCGTCACGACTCGGAGGAGCATCACGGCCATGTACTCGAGGAAAGCCACAGCAATGCGCATGAGGAGGCTCATTCGCATGATCGCATCCACAGCAATCCGCACGATCACGATGATAACGGCGTACTTTCGCGTCTGAAGGGGTTCGTTCCGTTCGTCGGCGGGCACTCGCATTCACACGATGATCCCAGTGAGACCGCCGACCGGGGACTTCTCGGTATCGCCTGGTTCGCGTTCGTTCTCGGGTTTGCCCACGAGGAGGAGTTCGAAATTATCGCGCTTTGTGCCGGATCGAATCACTGTCTTGAGTTGATGAGCGCATACGCGCTCACCGTGATCCTGGGTATCGTCGGACTGACGATGCTGTTGATCGCGGGCTACCAGCACTCCGAGGAGAAAGTCGAGCAGTACACGCCGTATCTCCCGGTGTTCTCCGCCGCCGTCCTCGTTGTTATGGGAGTCGGGTTTATTATCGGGCTTTTCTGACCCATCGTCTTTTTTACATAGAAACGATCCAGTAACAGGCGGTCCGGCGACAGGTAGCGCCTCTGTGCTCTTTCGAAGATACGACGCAGTCCCGTGGGATTGACCGCCGATAGCAGGCCGGCGGAGAAACCCGGGGGTTACTCTCCGGGATTCTCGTCGGGCCCGAAAGCTCGATTGCTGGTTCGCATCCCCTGGTAGGCGAGAATAGCGCCCACGACGAAGACGATCGTTGCGAGATAGATTGGGCCAAGGTGGGACGTCCAACTGTACGTGAAGAGCTCCATATAGTGCATCGGGAGTGCGAGTCCGAGGCCGACCACGGCGCCCACGACCGCAGTGGCCCACGCCCACAGCTGACCGGTGCGAACACCGTACCACGACAGCGCCGCGATGGCGATCCCGGTGGTGATGATGAACGCCGCGGTCGCGACGTGGAGGTGGTTGATGTAGTGCATAACCGCCGGATCGATCGCGTTGAGATCCGCGGGAGTGACTCCGTTCAAGGTCGCGACGCCGAGTTCGAACCCGGTGCCGAAGAACGTTCTGGCGAGGAACACCATCCCGTACCCGACGAATGCGATACCCGCCAGCGCCATCAGTACAGATCCGCTTCGTCCGCCGCGGCCGAGTTCGTAGTCAGTTTCGTGCTGTTCGACGGTTGCTCGATCGACGCTCATAGTTCGGCTTTCCCTTGTATTGGCGTTCGTCCGTCGAGTCAGACCTCGACTTCGGTTACGTGTTGTTCCTCGATCTCCTCGAGGCTGTAGTCTTTTCCGTGCTGGTATCGGACGTGATCGCGGGTGATCTCGAGGAGTCGGTCTCTGTCGTTTTCCTCGGTCCGCATGAGGAAAAGACAGCCCGAGACCTCGGTGTCGCACGCTACTTGTAACGCTGTCTGCTGTTCTTCGGTCAGGGTGTCGTCTGGCATTGTCAGTCCCCTCCAAGTGGAGGTACAGCGAGCGTGGTGATGTAGGCATCTAGTGAATTTCGTGCGACTAGTGCGTTTCGTGCAGACGTTAGGTGCCGTGCAGGCGGTGGGTATCGTGCAGCCCTTGCATCTGGTCGTCGACAACGAAACGAGCGCACCGAAAGCGGAAACTGCGGGGAAACCCGTTGTGACCGCGCGATCCCGGTTAGGCTTCGGTCCCCTCGAGCGCGAGCGGCCGAGCCTCGTCGTGATAGGACTCGAAGATCGACTCCGCCCAGTCTCGCGCGACGGGGTCGTCCGTATCGAGTATCGCTCGAACCATTCCGCTGTCCGGGTCGTAGCAGCTAACGGCGATTCGGTCGTCGAAGAGGCTGACCCCGTAGGGCGGTAGATCGTCGTGTAGCTTGACGGTGAAATTCCGCCGCTCGAGGGCCGGCGAGCAGTGGTCTCGGTACGTCGAGAGGATGTATTCGGCGACGCTCGGCGGGTCGATGATCGACGTCTGCATTCCGCTTACGATCTGTTGGCGAAGCTCGTCCTTACAGGGCTCGAGTAGGGCGATATCGGCGCCGACGAAGCGAAACTGATCCGTTTCCCGGAGTAGCGACAGGAATCGATTGACCGGTGCGTACGGGGCGTCGGATTCGGCGACCGTCACAGTCGCATCGGCGACCATCTCGACGGTAAACCCGCCCGCATCGCTCGGAAACCACTGCCAGACGTCCCGAAGCGTTCGCTCGGTCTCGAGGCGGTCGATCAGGTCTCGCATTCCGGTCGCGACGAACGCACCCAGTTGCGTCGCTTCGTACCGATCGCCGTTTCTGCTGATCCAGTTTCGTTCTTCGAACGCGCGTACCGTCCGGCTGATCGTCGACGGCGACGCCGCCGTCTCGGCTCGAAGGTCTTCCCGGGTCGCTGGGCTTTCGGTCAACGCATCGAGGACGGCCACCCGATGCTTCGACCGGACGAGGAATTCGATGTCCTCGAGCGGGTCGCTGGTGGTTCTAAATAGCATGGTAATAGTACACACTCGAAGAGCATAGTTGTTGGTTCTTCCGCGATTACTAACAGATGACGAGTCGTCGTTCGAAGTTCGAATCGATGTTCGATAGCTCGGGCGGCTCCTCCCCTCTCGTCAGAAGGCCACTGTGAGAACAGTAACTGACGAATCCTGAAGCGGTTTCACGGGTTTCTTAGCGACCGAACGTAAGATTAGCCCGATGAGCATTCCCTCGTACATGGTCGCCATCGCCGGTGGGACCGGAGCCGGCAAGACGACGGTCTCGCGCGAACTCGCCGACGCCGTCGGCGAAGCGGTGACGCGGATTCCGCTCGATAACTACTACAAGGACCTCTCTCATCTCGAGTACGAGGAGCGAGAGTCGGTCAACTACGACCACCCCTCCGCGTTCGAGTGGGACCTCCTGTGTGACCACCTCGATTCGCTCTCGAGGGGGCAGGCGGTCGAGATGCCCCAGTACGATTTCGGCGTGCACAACCGCAAGGACGAGACGGTGACGGTCGAGCCGACTGACGTGATGGTACTCGAGGGGATCCTCTCGCTGTACGACGAGCGGATACTCGAAATGCTCGACTTGCGCGTCTACGTCATGACCGACGCGGACGTGCGCATTCTCCGGCGGATTCAGCGCGACGTCATCGAACGCGGACGCGATCTCGAGGGCGTCATCGACCGGTATCTCGGCACCGTCAAGCCGATGCACGAGCAGTTCGTCGAACCGACGAAATCTGACGCCGACGTCATCATTCCCGAGGGGGCGAATCGGGTCGCTGTCGATCTGCTCACCGAAAAAGTCCAGGCCGAACTCGGGACGGACTCGACTGACGTGACCGAGCGCGGTTCGTTCGACTCTCTCGAGGGCCGTTCGTCGACGGTCGGGACCGAATCAGATCGGTCGGACTAGTCGGACCGTTGGATCGGAGACGCTCGGGTGGATCCAAGGCGGCCCGATGAATCGGTCTCTACACCAGCGTCCGGTCGTTTAGGACATCGGTAGCGCGACTGTAGGCAGACACTGTCGGCGGTAGGCTGAGTCGTCCTCACGGACGAAAATAGATCACGGCGGCTGTCACTCGATGGATTCGAACTGACACGGTCGTTCGACACTCACCGGGAGTAGTACGATGCTACTCGTGACCGTCAGGGATTTCTAACAAATGATTGATACGCCGAGTGACGGAGAGGGCTCGTATGGTAGGGTACGACCGACGGCGGTTTCTCGCGGCCGCGGCGACCACGGCGGGTCTCTCGTCGATACCCGGATCCGCGCTGGGCGGCGGGGAGTCGAACGTCACTACAACCGGTGGAACCGAGTGGGAATACGCGAGGCCGCCGAGCAGTCTGTACGAGGACGTCCTTCGAATCGATGACGGCTATCTGGTCGTCGGCGGCACCGACGTTCCGGACGTATTCGAAACGCGAGGACTCGCAACGGCGCTTTCGACGGACGTCGAGGAGCGGTGGAATCGTACGTACCAGTCGACGCCACAACGAGAGGCTCGAGCGATGGAGCCCCAAATCGGACCGATCCCCGAGGATTGGCTGACCCTGGCGTTCGAGACCGGCGACGGCTATCTGTTGATCGGGTGGACTTACTTCGACAGCGCCGCGGTTTACGTTACTCGTGTCTACGAGGTCGACGAGGACGGCACTGTCCGAAGCGAGCGCTCGCTCGGCGACCTCGAGGACGCGTCCGCGTTCAGCTACCTGACCGACGGCGTCGAGACCGCCGACGGCTTTCTCTGCTGTGGGACCGAATCGCCCGGTATCTCGCTCGGAAGCGCCGGGTGGCTGGTGGACCTCGAGGGAGACGGCTCGGTCGCCGACTACACGAGAGTCCCGGCGACCGACCGTGATCTCGAGACGACGACCCGGTCCGACGTGTTTCAGGCGATTACGCCGGCCCCCGGCGGGTACGCCGTCGCCGGTTCGTACGAACCCGAACCGGATGCGCCAGCAGAGGGCTGGATCGTCGGCCTCGACGCGGACCTGAACCAGCGCTGGGACGAGCGGTTCGCACTCGAGGCGGGCGAACCGACGATCGTCTACGATATCGCGCCCAGCGACGTCGACGGGTACGATTTCGTTGTCGTCGGAACGACCGGCGAGTTCGATCGGTTCGGACGGTCGATACTCACCGATCCCGCCGTCACGGGTGACGGTTTCGTCGCGGGGTACACGGACGCCGGCGAACGGCGGTGGCTCGAGGTGCTCGAGAACCAGCCGCTTTTCTGTGCGCTGCGGACGCCCTCGGGCGTCGTCGCGGGCGGCGCTCGAGACGGAAACGGGTGGGTGGGAACGGCCGATCGAACGGACTTCGAGACCGACGATCCGGGTGTCGTCACCGCGCTCTCGCGCGGATACGGACGCGAGGTAGTCGCCGCGGGAAGGCGAATCGAAGACGGAGCACCCGCAGCCTGGGCGCGGACCGTCTCGGTCGGGAGCGGGACCGACCGACCCGAGACGCCGTCGAACGACGGACCGGCCGAGTTCCTCGATTGCCAGCGCGTTCGAATCGACGGAGATTATACGGACGTTATCGCTCGCGTCACGTTCGACCCCGGCGACGGCCAGGTCGGAAATATCGTCGAACCGATCGGTGGCGTCGACGGAAACAGACTTATCGACGTCGTAGCCGAGTTCGACGTCGATCCGACCACCGCCGCCCTGACCTCCGTCGAACTGTTCACGTCCGACGGCATCGCGGTTCCCGGCCTCGGCGACGACGAAATACGGAACCCGAACCTGAGTGCGTGTTTCGACGACGTGCTCGGCCACCTCGACATCGACTCACTGGGCCAGTGACGAGTTGCAGTATCGAAATGAAAAACTCGGCAAAAGCGTCAGACGGAGGGCAGACGAGCGTCATCGGAGGATCACCGGAGTTTATATAACGGAACGTGGCAGCGAAGTATATGACACGCGAAGAACTGATGAGCGTTCGAGTCGCCGAGAAAATCGCAGCTCGTGAAGGGGTACCCTCTTCTGAACTGACGCCGCCGATGTACAACGTTATCGACACGGACGCGCTCGACTCACTCTATCGCTCGACCCGCGACGGTCAGGTCAAACCGAGCCTCGAGTTCACGTACAACGGCTACTTCGTTCGCATCGATTCCTCCGGGCGGATTCACGTCGACGAGACGGCGACGACCCCCGACCCCGACGCCCACGGATTGAGCTGTTGAGAGAGACGCATTCACGTTCTATCGCTTCGTGCGGCTATCGGACCGAGTGAGAGACCGAGCTACCCCGATCAGTAATCGCTAAAGAACCCGAATTCCTCACCGCTACGGTGAATATAGTCCGTTTCCAGAACGTCACTAACCGTCCGGCCGAGTTCGTTTAGCTCCTCTTCGATACCTTGGATCTCCCCCCGATCGAATCTGTCATCGTATGGTGCTGGCAAATCCTCGGGGACGGCGGGTGCCCGGTACCCGACGTCTTCCGCGGCCACATTCCAGTAGAAATCGAACGCATCGATCAGTCCAAGCTCACGTACGAACTGGAATTCATCCACTTCCATATACGTCTGATCCTGCCATTCGTCGAATCCGGTTTCCCAGGCACCCTCCTGGAGGAACGTCGCTAACGCTTCGCGAGGGGTACTATCGCCGACCCGTTCGTCCGGTTCGACGACGGCGTCGTAGTCGCCCGGAGACGGTGGACTGTCGAGCGTCGGTGGTTCGGGGATATCGACATCGAGTGACATACTACGAGTTCGTTCGACAGAGATTTGATGGTTTCTATCACGGTGCTTGTCTCTCTGATTCACCGATGTGTTTCGATTTCGGCATCCGATTTGTCGATCAGCTCCGCTCGGTCCGACTCGGCCAGCCGTCGCATTGGCGTGCATCCAACCGGTCGTCGGTCATTGCGACCCACCGGATTTCGTTCCAGCTCAATCGATAGTGACAGGTATCTGGCTTGAGCTGTTCCCAGTAGATGGTTTGCATGGAGGGGGCGTTTCCGTCCGCGGGGGTTATCGGGAGGTCCTCCCCGGGTGGTTCGGCCTGCTGTTGATTCGTTTGCAGCGTCGGTTTCGGTGGCGGCGAATCGAGGTGCCAGACGACTCCGCCGAGAACGAGCACACCGACGAGCAATACGATGACGACACTCGCCAACAGACTGTTGTTCGTTCGGGAAATATCGTCACGGCGATCGTCTGTCGACTCTGTGCGCAGCGCGATTACGCGCTCTACGGTGACCGCAACTCCCAGTGCGATGAACGAAAGCAACAGGAACGCATCCGTCGAGCCGTCGAGATCGACGAACAGTACCTGCAGGGTGAGAATCACGCCTCCGACCGGTATCCACCAGCGCGAGTCCAAATCGCGGACGGCTGCCCGGCCCCAGCCGTAGAGCGCCACAGGAAAGATCACCGCTCCGTAGCCGAACACCAGCAATATCGAGTAGACGCGTTCGGCCAGAGTATACGGTCCGCCGGCGCGCAGCGGCGCGACGATCGACTGGACGACCATGGGAACGAAAGCCCCCGCGGCCGCGAATACGACGACGACGATCCCGGTCACGACGCCACCGCCCGCGATGGCCCTGACCGCGGCTCGTCCGCCGTATCGCTGATAGGCCATCCCGACGATCAGTGGCGCGAAGACGGCCCCCGACTGCCACGATCCGGCGGAGAGCGCCGCGGCGACCCCCGCGAGAAATGGGCGGTCGCGGAGGACGAGTACGAGCGCGAGCGATCCGAAAAACAGCGCGTAGAACTGCGCTCTGACCCCTTCCAGAGAGAGGACGACGAGTTCCGGAACGATCAGCATCGCGAGGCCGGCGGCGATCGCCGCAACGTGCTCTTCGGTCACGAGATACGCAGTCCAGCCCACGAGCAGGACGCTCGAGGCCGCGACGAGCACCGTGAGTGCGGTGCTCAGACCATGGAGGACGAGCATGTCCCCGCCGGAGAGGACGGCGAGCACGGCCGTAATGGCGAATGGAACGGGCGGGTTCACATCCCAGACGTCGACGTATGGAACGCCGCCGTGAACGATGTACCAGCCCGTGTGCTGGAAGAACGCCGGATCCGTTGCGAGCGTGGGCCACCTGGTCTGTACGTAGCGGACGGACGCGATAGCGAACAGGACCGCGACTATCGGACCGAGGACGACGAGCCAACGGGCGTGGATCTCGGAGAGTGAACGCGGCGACATAGTTGGGAATTCGTCGGGACCGACTCGTCAGATTCGCTGGGAGACTTTCTTCGCGATGGTGAGTGCTCCCTGATCCCACGCGACGCGGTGATCGAGGCCGGTTTCGTCTGCCGCTTCGTCCGACGCGTCGTGCTCTAAGTACCAGTCGTACGTCTCCACGAGCGCCTCTCGATTGGAGTACGTCGGCTCCCAGCCGAGCCCTTTCAGTTTCTCGACCGAGACGTAGGAGTCCTCGTGGGCTGTCTCGTAGACCCATGGGTAGAGCGGAGAGAGGTTCAGGCGATCCAGGACGCGCAGGACTGCAACCGTGAGGAAGGCCGGCGTTCCGATTGTGCGCTTGCCCGTATCCGCGTAATCGATTGGCGCCTGAAAATCCGCTTTCATGGTCGTGAACTCATCCGTGCCGACGTTGAACGTGTCGTTGGCCGCCGCCTCGTCGGCGGTGAGCAGCAGGTCGATCGCGGTGAGGAGGTCGTGGACGTGCAACAGTTGGTACCGGTTGTTTCCCCACCCGACGAGCGGGACGTTCGCGCCGTCTTCGATCCAGTCGAACAACACCTGAAACACGCCGAGCCGTTTCGGCCCGATGAACGTTTTCGGACGAAGGATGGGGACGCACAGCCCCATGCGCCGGAAGTCTTCGCACACCTTCTCGGCCTGTATCTTGGCCTCGCCGTAGGGACCGACCCCCTCGAGCGGCGACCGCTCGGTGATGGGATGCGTGTCGTGGGTCCCGTACACCGCGGTCGAAGAGACGTAACAGACCCGTTCGACGCCGGCTTCTTTCGCCGCCCAGAGCACGTTTCGCGTCCCGTCGATGGTCGTCTCTCGGATGCGGTCTGCGTCCCACAGCGGGAGCGCGGCCGCGGCGTGGACAACGGCCGTGGCGTCGCTGCGCTCGAGGGCGTCGGCCACGGAGCTTTCGCTTCGCACGTCTCCCTCGACGTAATCGATTCCGTCCGCGTCGTCGTCCGCCTCGAAGGGCTTCAGATCGAACGCGGTAACGTCCCACCCTTGATCCCGGAAGTACTGGCACGCGTGGAGACCGAGGAATCCGGTTCCCCCCGTCACGAGCAGGGAACCGGCGGCGGTACCGTCGTCGCGTTCACTCTCGCTCATTGCGGTATCGAACTATTTCTCGAGACGACGGGTGAATAGTGTATCGCCGAGTAACACCTGTCTAACCAGCAGTATCGGCCGTCGGCTAACGAAAAGGAGTTATTACGATACCGCGCGAGTAGGATGGCCGAATCGAGCGATGCGTATCGTACGTTCGTCTGACCGTTTCATCAACACATATCGTGCGCTCAACTGACCGTTTCATCGGTAGTCGGATATTACGGGCTGGAACGGATTTCGGATAAGCCGGGTTTTTTTGCCACTATATGTCGGAGTGAGACCGATCGATGGCCCGAGCATACACCACTCATCGCCGGGTCGCAGTGACCGTTTCGGGATTGGCCAAGGAGATCCGTCCCTGGCAGTGGTACAAACAGGGCATCCTGCTGCTGGGGCTCGTTTTCTCGGGACGCCTCTTCGATCCGGTCGCCGTTACGGACGTCACCGTCGGGATCGTCGCCTTCTGTGCCATCGCGGGCGCGACGTACATCGGTAACGACATCGCCGATCTCGAGGAGGACCGCAAACATCCGCAGAAGAAACATCGTCCCATCGCAAGCGGGCAAGTGCCGATCGCCGTCGCTGTGACGTTCGCGGCGGTGTTGTTCGTCGGCGGTATCTCCCTTTCTGTCGTCCTCGGACCGCTTTTTCTCCTGATCGTCCTCGCGTACCTCGCGCAGAACGCGCTTTACTCCGTGTTTCTGAAGCAGGTCGTCCTCGTCGACGTGATGGTGATCGCCGTCGGGTTCGTGTTGCGGGCCATCGCCGGCGTGGTCGCAATCGACGTCTCACTGAGTCCCTGGCTCGTCGTCTGCACCTTCCTCGGAGCGCTGATGCTCGCGTTCGGCAAGCGCCGCCACGAACTGGTCGTGAACGACGATCCGTCCGCATCGCGGTCGATTCTCGCCGACTACACCGAGGAGATACTCGACCAGTTCCTCGTCGTCGTGCTGACTGCGCTGCTCGTTTCCTACTCGCTGTACACGTTCTTCGGCAGCGGCGTCTGGATGATGGCCACCTTGCCGTTCGCTTTCTTCGCGGCGTTCAGGTACCACTATCTCGCCCACACGCGCGATCTCGGCGGCGATCCGAAGTTCCTCTTCGCCGACCGCCCGTTCTTTCTCAATCTCCTCGTCTGGGGTCTCGTCGTCGTCGGGATTCTGTACGACGTCCCGATCGTGCTCGTCGAACTATTCGCCTGATACGTAACACATAGAGTCTACCACCCACATGACCCGTCGATACGATCTACAGGTCCACACGGACGCTTCGCCCTGCTCGAGCACGCCGCCAGAGCGCGTCGGTGCGGCGGCGGTCGAGGCCGGCCTCGACGGTATCGCGGTTACCGACCACGATACGCTCGCCAACGTCGACGCCGTTCGGGACGCCGCGCCGTCGTCGCTGGACGTGATCGCAGGAGTCGAGGTCACGACGACCGAGGGGCATCTTTTGGCACTCGAGGTGACCGAACCCCCGCCCCAGACCGACCCGCTGACCGTCGTCGACCACGTTCACGATCAGGGGGGAATCGCCGTCCTCTCGCATCCGTTCGACGCGATGCGCCAGTCCTACGTGACGAACCTCGACGAACTCGCAGACGCCATCGACGCGGTCGAAGCGGTAAACTCCCGCTGCGTTCGCCGCCGGTTCAACGAGCGCGCGACGGCCTTCGCGGCCGCCCACGACTTGCCGACGACGGGAGGGAGCGACGCCCACTTCCCGATGGAGGTCGGTCGCGCGTACGCCGTCGTCGAGGGAGACGGGTCGCTGGTCAACGCCGTAGTCGAGGGTCGCGTTCGACCCGGCGGCCGCGGCCGGTACCTTTCGGGTCACATCGCGACAAAAATACATCAGTTCCGCACCGTTTCCGGTCGTCTCGTCGCCGACCTCAAACCGGGGCGATCACCGTGACGGAGAGCTCGAAGGCGATCGTCGATCGCGGCTGGACCGTCGTCCGGGATCACGGCGTCTGGCTGACGGCGTTGCTCTCGGTCGTCGTCTTCTTCGCCCTGGCCGCGTACGCGGACATCGACAGCGTGACGAGCGCGCTGGCCGCGGTGGACTGGAGCACGTTCGCAATCGTCATCGGTCTCACGACAGTCGGGTACGGCTTTCGATTCGCCAAGTGGCACTACTACCTCCGACGCCTCGACGTGAACGTCCCGCTCGAGGCGAGCGCTATCACCTTCTTCAGCGGGCTGATGATGGTCGTCACGCCGGGGAAAGCCGGCGAGGTCTGGAAGGCGTGGTTCCTCCGGGACACGCGCGACGTCCCCGCGAGCAAGACCACCTCCGTCGTGGGCGCAGAGCGCATCACCGATCTCATCGCGTTGAGTGCGTTGGCCGCGCTCGGCGTCCTGGTTTACAGCCGCTCGACGTTCGCCGTGATCGCCCTCTTCGGCTCTCTCATGGTCGGGATCGGTCTGCTCCAGTGGCGACGGGGCTGTTTGGCGCTTCTCGGACGGCTCGAGTCGGCCCCCGTCGTCGGCGAGTACGCGGCCGAACTCGAGCAGTTCTACGAGAGCGCCTACAGCCTGTTCCAGTTTCGCCCGTTGGTCGTCTCGACGCTGCTGAGTCTCGTCGCGTGGGGACTCGAGGGCGTCGCGTTCTGGCTGGTACTCGCCGGGTTCGGCGTCGACGCCGGCGTCGTGATCGGCCTGTTCGTCTTCGGCTTCGGGTCGGTCGTCGGCGCGGTGTCGATGCTCCCCGGTGGACTCGCGGCGACGGAGGCGTCGATGGTCGGCGTCTTGCTCTCGATCGGATACCCCGAGACCGTCGCGGCCGCCGCCACGATCGTGATCCGCGTGGGAACGCTCTGGTACGCCGCCGCACTCGGAACAGCCGCATTCCTCACGTACAAGGGGACGCGATGAGGGGGAACTCAGCCGAACCAGCAGGAAGTAAACCAACCAAATCGGCCGAGAGCGAGCCAACTGAACCAATCGAGAGTCCATGAACCAGCGTACCCGCGTCACCATCGCCGCCGTTGCCGTCGTCCTTCTGGTCGCATCGCTCGGCGTTCAGGCGCTTGTCATCGATCGCGAGCCGACCGTCGTCAACGAAGACGGCCGCTACCCTGGAAACACGCTCGTGGGCGTCCACTCCTATACGGATGACGGGCGAGTCGTCGAACTGGCGCCGGACGGCGACGTCGTCTGGGAGTGGTCGATCCCTGACTCGCGCGTGTTCGGCGTCGAACAGATCGATCCCGAGCGGGTGCTCGCGGCGGTCGCCGTCAAGACACCCGCTGAAGCGTGCGACGAGGAGTACCTGGAGTACGAGGAGTACGACGACCACTGCGTGCACAACCGCGTCGTCGAAATCGACAAGGAATCGAAGGAGGTCGTCTGGGAATACGACTGGTACGACGACTTCATCGACTACCAGGAGGTACACGACTTCGAACGCCTCGAGAACGGCGAGACGGCGATCATCGACATGGGAAACGACCGCTCGTTTACGGTCGACCGCGACGGTGAGATCACCTGGGAGTGGCACGCCGAGAATCATTTGACGCCCGGGACGCCGTTCTACGAGGAGTACGGCGGTCACGAGCGGGACGGCGAACACGACGACTGGACGCACATGAACGACATCGACCGTCTGGAAAACGGCAACTTCCAGATGAGCATCCGTAACTTCGACTCGGTGATCGAAGTCGATCCGGAGACCGACGAAATCGTCGACGTAATCGGCGAGCCGGGGAACAAAAGCGTGCTGGACGAACAGCACAACCCCCACCGCATCGAAGCCGAAGGCACGATGGTCGTCGCCGACAGCCGAAACAACCGGATCGTCGAACTCGACCTCGAGGACAGCGAGGAGATTTGGCGCTATACCGGTCCTGACCACGACCCTCTCCAGTGGCCTCGTGACGCCGACCGACTGCCCAACGGCAACACGCTCATCACCGATTCGCGGAACAATCGCGTCCTCGAGATCGACCCAGACGGTGAGATCGTCTGGGAGTTCGACGATGCCGCCGGGGAGGTTATCCCGTTGGCGTACGAGGCCGACCGCATCGGAGTCGGCGAACGATCGGACGTCCCGCCGGGGAGCGAACTGACCGAGGTCGACGACGAACCCGGTCCAGTCGAGTCGACGATTCTGCGGGGGGAAGCCATGGCGCAGTACGTCTTTCCGACGTGGATGCACCTCCCGCAAATACTCCACGTCGTCGGTATCGCCCTGGGGATGCTATGGCTCTGTGTCGAAGGGAGCGTTATTGGCTGGCGGAAAGTGAGGGTGCGATATAAGCGGATCTGATTGCCTCCTGTCTCGATACGCGCAGTTAGTGTCTCGAGCAGTCTGAACGGGATTCGCCTCCATGCTTCGTGTCAATCTCCGGACCAGACCGTCCACTCCCGCGCGGCACCATGTCGTATGGTGTCGAACCGGAACCGGGCTTCCCTGCCGCGTCGCGAACGTCTTTTTTAGGTGGCCGGCTAGGCGCGACAGATTCGTTTGACACGACGCATTCCGAACCCGTTCCGACAACTCATCCTGTGGATCGGTCTCGCGCTCGCCCACCTCGGTCTGATCGACCGCGAGCGGGCGCGCCGCACGGCCGATCTCGCGTGGCCGCGGATCGTCACCGGCCTCGCACGGATGTCGAAAAACGCGGTCGACGTCGCGATGGTCGGCGTCGCCGTCGGATCGGGTGCTATCGCGGGGGTCGGCTTCGCCGCGCCCTACTGGGGGCTCGCGTTCGCGCTGGGCGGCGGCGTCGCGGGCGGAACGATCGCGCTCGTTTCACAGCGCTACGGGGCCGACCGCTTCGACCAGATGGGGCAGGCTGTCCGCTCGAGCGTCGTCTGCGTGCTGGCAGTTACGATCCCGGTCGCGGCCCTGTTCTGGGCGTTTCCCGTCGAGCTCATCTCGCTGATCAGCGACAATCAGGAGGCCATCGGCTACGGTGCAGACTACCTGCAGATCGTCGCGCTCGGGATCCCGTTCGCCGGGTTGAACCTGATCGGTAGTCGCACCTTCGTCGGCATGGACGACTCGTGGACGCCGATGGTCATCAGGGCGGGCGGCGCCGTCGCGAACATCGTCCTCAACTCGGTGCTCATATTCGGGTTCGATATGGGCGTCGACGGCGCTGCGCTCGGAACCGTTCTCGCGAACGTCGTCGTGACGAGCGCGTTCGGCATCGGGCTTGTCGCGGGACGACTCCCGGGACTCGGCTCGTTCGACGTCTCCATCAGCCCCGTCGGGACGTACCTCGACGGCGAGACGATCTGGGACCTGACGACGATCGGCCTCCCCGTGCTGGGATCGAAACTCGTCTGGACCGTCGCCGAGTTCCCGATGCTCGCCATCGTCGACATCTTCGGACAGGACACCGTCGCCGCCTACGTCATCGCCCGCCGGATCTGGGGCCTGATGAACACGCCCGGCTGGGGCTTCGGTCTCGCCGCCTCGAGTCTGGTCGGCCAGCACCTCGGGACGGGCGACGAGCACACCGCAGAGCGGTACGGTCGTGAGATCGTCTACTTCTCGGCGGCGGTCTACATGGTCGCCGCGGTCATCGTCTTCGCGCTCGCCGAACCGATCACGCTCGCGTTCACCGACGATCCGAGCGAGCTGTCGGTGCCGACGACGGTCGCGCTCATCCGAGCGGCCTGTGGCGCCATCGTCTTCAAGGGGATCCACACGGCCGCAGCCGGCGCGCTCAACGGCAGCGGCGACACGCGATGGCCGTTCTACAGCCAACTGCTCGGCATGTTCGGCCTGTCGATTCCGGTGGCGTACCTCGGCGCGACTGCCGTCACGATCCCGACTATCGGCCCGATTCCGTTGCTCGGGGTTACCATCCCTGGCGGGACGATACCGGCGCTAGGACTCACCGGCCTCTATCTCACTTTCTTCGCCGAGACGCTCACGCCGGCGCTGATCAACTACTACCGGTTCTCGAGCGGCAAGTGGAAGGCCATCAGTCGAAGTTATCGTCCGGACGCGGCCCCGGCCGACGACTGACGATAGGTGAGTACAAGGACTGCCTCACGGCGAGTAGGCAGTCAGGATATGCGTGCACGAGCGCGCGGTTGGCCTCGCCAGCGCCGACGGTCACTCGAGCACCGAGAGATCTCGTCCGCAACAAGTGCTGAGAGTATCATAGAACAATTCTATGGTGTTTTTCGAACCAATTGAGATGAGTTAGCCGTTAACCACACGTGCGTACTTACTGCTGTGATTTCCATCAAATTATGAATGTATTATGTGGATCATGTTGAATAGAGGGTGCGTATCTCTCACAGCCCTGTTAACGGCAGATTGGTAGGGTTACGCCGGTAATAAAATACGACGGATTTTTATTCCTATGATTTTTGATTTAATTTTATTTACTAAATTCAGTCAGTTCTTGGTTGAGCTTCTCTTTTTCCTCGTAGAAGAGTGCATGGCTACTCTCCTCGAAACTAACGAGTTCCGTGTTTTCGATTCCGTTGTGGAGCTTCTCTGCCGTCAAGTCGAACGGACAGGCTTGATCGTGGACACCGTGACAGATGAGCGTCGGAACAGAGATGTCTGCGAGGTCAGAACGGAGATCCATCTCGCCGACAGCTTCGATCGAATCGGCCATGGCCTGCGGCGACGATTCCATGCTCATGTTTTGGAGCCAATCTTTCAGTTCGGGACTGGGTGCGGAGTGAAACATCGAATCGGCGAAGTCACTGCTGATCTTCGCCCGGTCCTCATAGCACCCCTCGGCAAGATCCATGAATGCGGCTTCATCAACACCTTCCGGAAAGTCGGGTTTCTTAGCCAGGACGGGGCTCGCAGCACCGAGCAGGGCCAATTTTGCAACATGTTCTTCGTTATGACGGCTCATATATCGTGTGACGACTCCCCCACCCATCGAAAACCCCGCAAGTGTTACATCATCGACGTCGAGTTCATCGAGAATCCTCTTAAGATCGTCAGCGAACATGTCGAAGTCGTATTCACTCCACGGTTTACTTGACCGTCCATAGCCACGGAGATCAATACCGATGCACCGAATGCCCTCCCTCGGGAGTTGGATGTACTGATATTCGAACATCCTGTGGCTCAGCGGCCACCCGTGAATAAACACAATCGGAGTACCTGATCCCCAGTCCTGAACGAACAGCTCTACTCCCTCTTCAACTTGTATTCGGCTCATATTGACCAGAGTTCAGTCCCACATGTGAGTATATAAACACCTACCCAACTCTCTTGGATGTTTGATGTTTTTCGTAGACGGTTTTTCTTGCTATGTTCGGTTGTATCTTATAATTATAGAAACTCACCAGATGATTCCACTTCTGCTTAGATACGTATTTGAGAAAACGACCAGTTGCTAAATAGGTTCTCTGGGCCTTATTCAGGACACTGCTGATATTCAGCCGAGATCGAGTCGCCGCTCCGGTAACGCCTTCACCCGTACTTACCGTTCGTCGGCTGGTCACAGAGTGGGTATGCGAACCGTTCTATGACACCCCCCTGCCGCATCTACAGACAACCCAATGCAACTCTCCCTGATTGACCGGGTTGTGACTCTCGAAAGTAAAGATTTAGGAGAACGCCCCTTGCCGTATCTATACCTTGTGACGAGAAGCACTTAAATAGAATCTGTTTTTCAGTGCGCTTTTAGCGCCCTTGGCGAAAGACAGAGTCGTCAGAGGCCCCCAATCTGCAGACATCGGTTCGATATATACGATACCCTCTCTATCCACTCGAGGAACAAACAGTAACCCCACGGTGCAATCAGTTTCTTCGGCGCTTAGTTCCTGTGTCAACGTTTTGCCGAGCGAGGGAGCGTAGAGAAAAACGTTGATGAAAATCACTCCTCTCCGGGTCGGTCGTCGGCCCGTTTCCACAACCGACTGCAATGAAGAACGAAGTTTCGGTAACTACGTGTGCGTACTTATCGAAAATGATTACATAGAAACGGCTAATGTTATGCTATGGACGATACTCGGATTATTCAGGTGGCAACTCTCTGGTTTGTTGTCCTCATCTACATACAGACAGGCTCTGGTGGTGGTGGCGCAATTAATATGGCCATCGGGTTCATTGCTCTTCTCCTCATGTATATTCTTCCGCTCACTCTCGTTATTTTTGTCATCCTACAACTCATCGATAGATAGACCACCTCTACTTACCGTTGCTTCACGATCCTGTCCGTCATTGCACTGCTTCTCGGCCGCAGCACACACGGTAACTACATCTGCGAATTTATGAGATGAACAGGCGCGAAACCTCGCGCTTCAGCGCGGGGAGGGTATCAAATACCAAACAACGTGCCTGTGATAGCCCAGAGCTATCGTTCTCGAAGTCCAAGAGAGCGTATGGGCACCACGACCTCCCCCATTGAGGAAATAACGATCGGGCAGATCCATCGAGCATTCGAAGCGGGAACGCTCACCAGCGAAGACCTAATCGAGCGGTACGAAGAGCGCATCGAGAGCTACGATCGGAACGGCCCGGAACTCAATTCGATCGTCACTTACAACGAAAACGCGAGGGAACGAGCGGCGGAACTCGACGACGAGTTCGCCGAGTCGGGAACGTTCGTCGGCCCGCTACACGGGGTTCCGGTGGTCGTCAAAGACCACATCGAGACGACCGATCTCCCGACGTCGTACGGCTCGGTCGCATTCGAGGACTACTACCCTGAGGCAGAATCGGGCGTAACCCAGCGCCTGCAGGACGCAGGAGCGATTATTCTGGGGAAGACGACCATGCCCGACTGGGCCACGTCGTGGTTCGGCTTCTCCTCGCTGACGGGGCGGACGAAAAACCCCTACGACCCGGAGCGCGATCCCGGCGGCTCGAGCAGCGGAACAGGCGCGGCCGTCGCCGCGAACCTGGCGACGGTCGGCATCGGAACCGACTGCGGTGGCTCGATTCGCGTCCCCGCGTCGTTCGACAACCTCGTCGGCGTTCGCGTAACGCCCGGACTGATCAGCCGTGCGGGGGTGAGTCCGCTGGTCTCACAGCAGGATACCGCCGGGCCGATGACCCGGACGGTCCGCGATGCGGCCAAGATGCTCGACGTGCTCGTCGACTACGACGAGCACGACGAACTGACGGGAAAGACCGAACTCGCACAGACCGGCGGGTCGTATACGAACGCCCTCCGTGCCGACGGCCTCCGCGGCGCTCGAGTCGGCGTCCTCCGGGACGGGTTCGGCGACGACGAGAACCCGGACGCTGCGCCGGTCAACGAGGTAACTGAGCGGGCTATCACGACGATCGAAAACGTCGGCGCGGAAGTGGTCGATCCGGTAGAGATTCCGCGGCTCGAGGAGTATCTCGGCGAGACGATGCTGTACATTCTTCAGTCCAAGCGAGATCTCAACGAATTTCTCGCCGACCGAGACGGCCCGGCCGATTCCGTCGACGAACTCTACGAGAACGGACAGTATCACGAACTACTCGATCTCTTTATCGGTTTCGCCGAAGACGGGCCGGACGACCTCTCGGACCACCTTGAGTACTGGAAACGCCGAAACGCTCAGCACGACTTCCAACAGGAGATCTTGAACGTCTTCGCCGCTCACGACCTCGACGCGATCGTCTATCCGGACGTGCAGGTCGTGCCGCCGACGGCCGAGGAGATTCGGGACGGAAAGTACGAAACGATGACGTTCGCAACGAACACGATCATCGCCTCCCAGTCGCTCTGTAGTGCGGTCTCAGTCCCAGCGGGGTTCACCGACGACGGCCTCCCGGTCGGACTCGAACTGCTCGGACGGCCGTTCGACGAGCCGACGCTACTGGAACTGGCCTACTCGTTCGAACGAGAGACGGAGCACCGTCGGACCCCGGAGACCGCATCACCGCTGTCGGAGTAAGCGCGACATCGCTCCCGTGGTTCCGAATTGGATAGCGTTTTTGAGTCCCGAGCCATCTACACGCATACATGTACGCTTACTCCGTCTGGTCCCCCGAACGCGGGCCACAGACGACCGCTCTCATCGCGGGACTCGCTCGAGCGCACGCCGAACGGGACGATCGGGTTCTCGTCGTCGACTTTACGCCACCCGGCGACGGGGTGTCCGAGTACTTCGGGGTCGAACCGGGCGGCGAATCGGACGAAAACGTCGTCACTCACCTGATCGAAGAGAACGACGACCCGTTCGAAGAACTCGCAGAGCCCGTCGAACCGGGCGTCGATCTCGTGCCGACCCACGAGCACCTCGCAGACCTCGAGAACACGCTCGATCAGAACGCGATGCTGGCCGAAATTTCCGCGTCCAGCCGAAACTACGAGTACCCGCGATCGGAACAACTCCACCGCGTCATCTCCGATTCGAAAGCATTCTACGAATATGATATAATACTGGTCGACGCCGGGTCCGGAACGGATCAACACGCGTACAACGGGATATACGCCGCCAACAGGGTGCTACTGCCGTACGAGGCAGGTGGCGATCCCGAAGCCGTGACCGCCGGGTTCGAGGACGTCCAGAACGCCCTCGAGTCAATCGACGTCGTACCGCTCGGGACGGTTGCGACGGGCGTCGAACCAGGAGAAACCGGCGACAGGGGCGACACACCTCCAGATCTGCCGTCGATGGATAGTTCGATTGCGGACTGTCCGTCGCTGTTCGAAGACGCTCGAGTCGCCTGCTCGAGTTTCCTCGATTTCGAGCAAAACGAGGAGTATCGTCAGCTAGAACCGAACGAACGAAACGTCGTGGAATCGATTTCGAAACTCGCCGCGGACATCGCGACGACGCTAAAGAATCCGAACTAACCGGTTGACGACGTTCTCTCATCTCGCACTGTATTGACACCTTCGAGGAGTGATCGATAGATACGGTAGTTGTCACTACCGCAAATAGATATTCTTCTTAGAGTATTCAAATACTATTATTTTTGCTACAATACGATGGCTAGGAGGAGATGAGAACGATGCGCTTCAAAAAGAGTCGACGAGCGGTTGAGTAAAACGACGTGATTAGTCCATTTCGCTGTCCGGTTTGACCACCACTTTCCCGAATCCTTCTCGGTTCTGTAGCATCTCGTGGGCCCGAGACGCCTCGCTCATTGGGAGAACATCTCGAATCGCCGGCTCGAAGGTGCCGTCCCAGACGAGTTCCATCACGTCGTCGACTTCGCCCGGCGTCGCCATCGTCGAGCCCATGATGTTCAGCTGATTCCAGAAGATGCGCTGGATATCCGTCTCGGGCGCACCGCCTGCGGTCCCGCCGCAGGTCACCAGCCGCCCGCCTTTCGCCAGACTCTTGATCGAATCGCGCCAGGTCGGTTCGCCGACGTGTTCGACGACGACGTCGACGCCACGGCCGCCGGTCTCCTCGAGGACCCAGTCGGCGAAGTTCTCCTCCTCGTAGTTGCAGACGTAATCTGCCCCGTGTTCGCGCGCGTACTCGAGTTTCTGTTCGCTGCTTCCGGTCGCGTAGATCTCCGCCCCTGCGTAGTCGGCGATCTGGAGCGCCGCGTGGCCGACCCCACCGCTCGCGCCCAAAACGAGGATGTTCTCGCCCGCGGAGAGTTCGGCGCGGTCGATCAACATCCGCCAGGCGGTCTGGAAAACGAGCGACGACGACCCCGCGGTCTCCCAGTCGACGTGCTCCGGGACCGAGATCAAATTCTCCTCCGGGATCGCAGCGTACTCGCTGTGAACGCCCGGCACGTGCTCGCCGATGATGTGAAAGGTCTTACAGAGCGAGGCTTCGCCGTCGCGACAGAACTCGCACTCGCCACAGGAGACGCCGGCCGAGAGCGCGACTCGATCCCCGGCTTCGTACTGTGTCACGTCCTCGCCGACGCGTTCGACGATGCCGGCCCCGTCGCTCCCGGTGACGTGTGGAAGTTCGAGGTCGAGTCCCGGTAGTCCGCGGCGCACCCAGACATCGAGGTGATTGAGCGCACCGGCTTTGATGTCGACTAAAACCTCATCGCGGGCGGGCTCCGGATCCGGAACCGATCCGTACTCGAGTCCATCCGTGCCGCCGTGTTCCGTGACTGTGATGGCGTCCATACGCTGGTAATTGTGAACGTGGGGGATAATTCTGGTGGAACCGGCGACGGGAGCCGCGGGCCGTAGGCATCTGGACCCGGCAAATGAGCGCGCCGACGGTGGTGTGAACGACGAGTACGTCCCACAGCTGTCAGAGCCGTTATCAAAGAACGACCGACGGAAGCCGCCTCAAAGCCGCTCGAGACGACGTGCTAGGCGAGGCTCACGGCTTCCTGGTAGGAGCCGTATTTCTCCTCGAAGACCTGCATGATCTCTCCCATCGTCGCGTAGGCTTTTACTGCGTCGACGATCGGCGGCATGACGTTCTCACCCTCCTCGAGTCGACGCGAGAGGTCCTCGAGCGCCGCCTCGACTTCGGCGTCGTCGCGTTCGGATTTGACGCGCTCGAGTCGCTCGAGCTGTCGGTCGCGCGCCATCTCGTCGACCTGGAGGATCTCGGGCGAGGTGTCCTCTTCGATCGTGTACTCGTTGACGCCGACGACGACCTCCTCGCCGCGTTCGACGCGCTGTTGGTACTCGTAGCTCGACTCTTGGATCTCTCGGTGGAAGTAGCCCTCGTCGATCCCCTGGAGGATGCCGTCGCGGACGGAGCCGTCGCCGATCGATTTGATCTCCTCGAGGTAGTCCATCATCGCCGCCTCCATCTCGTCGGTCAACGCTTCGATCGCGAAGCTCCCGCCGAGCGGGTCAACGATGTCCGCGGCGCCCGACTCCTCGGCGATGATCTGCTGGGTTCTGAGCGCGACGCGAACCGCCTCCTCGCTCGGCAGCGCCAGCGCCTCGTCGAAGCTGTTCGTGTGCAGCGACTGGGTCCCGCCGAGAACGCCCGCGAGCGCCTGAATCGTCACCCGGACGATGTTGTTGAGCGGCTGTTGGGCCGTCAGCGACTGGCCGGCGGTCTGCGTGTGGAACTTCAGTCGTCTGGATTCCCGGCGCTCGGCGCCGTACCACTCGTTCATCACGTGCGCGTAGAGCCGCCGCGACGCGCGATACTTCGCGACCTCCTCGAAGATCGAGTTGTGAGAGTTGAAGAAAAAGGACAGCAGCGGCGCGAACTCGTCGACATCGAGACCGCGCTCGAGACAGTCCTCGACGTAGGCGAAGCCGTCGGCGAGCGTGAACGCCGCCTCCTGGGCGGCCGTCGAGCCAGCCTCTCGAATGTGATAGCCGGAGACCGAGACGGGGTGAAACGACGGCGTTTCCTCGACTGCGAACTCGATGGTGTCCGTAACGATCGACAGCGACGGTTCGGGCGGGATCACCCACTCCTTCTGGGCGATGAACTCCTTGAACATGTCGTTCTGGAGGGTCCCGCGCAGTTCCGAGCGCGGAACGCCCTGTCGGTCCGCCAGCGCGACGTACATCGCGTAAATGACCGCCGCGGAGGGATTGATCGTAAACGAGGTCGAGATCTCGTCGATGTCGATCCCGTCGAACAGCACTTCGAAGTCGGCCAGCGTATCGACGGCGACGCCCTCTTTGCCGACTTCGCCCTCGCTCATCGGATCGTCCGAATCGATTCCCATCAGCGTGGGCATATCGAAGGCGACTGACAGTCCCGTCTGACCCTCGTCGATCAGATACTGAAAGCGTTCGTTCGTCTCCTCGGCGGTCCCGAACCCGGCGAACTGGCGCATCGTCCACGTTCGCCCGCGGTACATCGTCGGATACGGGCCGCGGGTAAACGGCGGTTCGCCCGGAAACCCAAGATCCGACTCGTAGTCTAGGTCTGCGACGTCCGCGGGCGTGTAGAGACGGTCGACTTCGTGATTCGATACCGTCGCGAACCGATCCTTCCGTTCGTCGGCCTCCAGGGTTTCGCTCTCCCACCGACTGCGGTGGTCGCGAACCGCCTCGAGGTCGTCTCGGTCATACATGGTCGTCTATGATGGTCCCGACGCTCTAAATTCTTGTTCTCGTTTATTTATATTTTTGAGCGGGATTTGTTCGCGTTGATTCGACGGTCCGTGGTCGATCCAAACCGTACCCGTCTGATTTATTGCTTTAGATGGCCGGCGATAATCTTCTTTTGGATCTCGGAAGTGCCCTCGTAGATCGTCGTTATCTTCGCGTCGCGATAGTAGCGCTCGACGTCGAAATCGGTCGTATAGCCGTAGCCGCCGTGGACCTGAATGGCCTCGCCTGCGACGTCGACAGCCGTCTCGCTCGCGAAGTACTTCGCCATGCTGGCGGCCATCGGATCGACCCCGTCCTCGTTCTTTCGGGCGGCGTCTCGAGCCAGCAACCGTGCGGCCTGGACGTTCGTCTGCATGTCCGCGAGTTTCTGTCCGATCGCCTGGTGTTCGATGATCGGGTCGCCGAACTGCTCGCGTTCGTTCGCGTAGGCGACAGCGTCCTCGAGAGCGGCTCGGGCGACGCCGACGGCCTGACTCGCGATCGCGATACGGCCGCCGGTGAGAATCGAGAAAGCGGCTTGCAACCCGTCGCCGACAGCAGTGAGGCGGTTTTCAGCTGGGATACGGACGTCGTCGAACACCAGCGTCGTCGTATCGCTCGCTCGAAGCCCGAGTTTGTCCTCTTTCTTCCCGACCGAGAGCCCGTCCGCGTCTTTGGGCACGAGAAACTGGGTGATTGTCCCCGGATCGTCCCGGTCGGTTTTGGCGAAAAGAATAACGACGCCAGCGCGTTCGCCGTTCGTGATCCACTGTTTCGTTCCGTCGATGACGTACTCGTCGCTGTTGTCATCACCCAAACTTTCCTCGAGGCGGGCCTCAGTCGTCATCTCGGCTGGATTCGATCCGGCGTGGGGTTCGGACAGCGCGAAGGCGCCGACCGGACGACCGTCGGCCATCGACGGAAGCCACCGCTCTTTGTGGGCCTCCGAGCCGAACGTGCGGATGCAGGAAGTCGCGAGACAGTGGACCGAAAGGGCCGTCGCGACCGCGAGGTGGCCCGCCGCGAGTTCCTCGTTGACGATGCTGTAGGTGAGTTCGTCGACGTCGATTCCGCCGTACTCCGTCGGGACGGTCAGCCCCGTCAGGTCGAGTTCTGCGAGGCCGTCCCAGACGGCTTCAGGAAACTGCTGTTCGCTCTCGGCTGTCGATGCAGCCTCGCTAACCTCCGATTCGACGAACTCCCTGACGGTATCTCTGATCAGCCGTTGTTCGTTCGTGAGGGACATACCTCAGTATCTATCGTGCAGATAGTAAAGGTCAGGTCTCGACCGATCCATTACGCGCATATCTGTGTAATCGAATACGCATTGCTAGTGTATAGCGGCTACTTTCGGGACGAATGCTCGATCGGTCCATCTCTGGGAGTCAGCCCAGAGCGAGTGCGTTCTACTAATAATTTGTTCACGGTCTCGCACCCAACAGAGGCAGATAACGACCGAAACGATGGCATTCGGAACATTTGTATCGCGGGACGACGATGCGTATCCTATGACAGGTGAGTCGGATAGCCGCCGACGAACGAAGGTCGAGCGAGTGATCGATACCTACGATCTCGACGAGTGGGGGGCCCGACTCGAGGCCGAGTGGCTCGGCGACGGCGGGAATCGAACGAGTCTGCGCGACCTCGCGACCGAGTTCAATATCGCGATTCTCCAGAAAGCGCTTCGAGAAGCCGGCGGCACACCGACACGACGAGACGTCGAGAACACCTACGAGATACTGACCGACCAGGAGGGCAGTTCCGCAGAGCGGATTCGGAAACGACGGGGCTTAGAGCGCACCGGGGTCGACATCGACGAGGTTCGATCAGATTTCGTCACCCACCAGGCGATCCACACGTATCTCACGACGGTCAGGGAAGCCGAACTCCCGAAAGATGACGACGACGAATCGAGACGAGACCGAAAGAAAGAGACCATCCAGCGTCTGGCGAGTCGGACCCAGGTCGTTACGGATTCGACCGTCGGGGAACTGGTTCGGGCCGGATTGCTCACGGATCGCCAGTACGACGTGCTCGTCTCGGTGACGGTCGTCTGTGAGGAGTGTGGAACGACCTACACCGTCGACGAACTCATCGATACGGGTGGCTGTGAGTGTACGCCGTGAGAAGCGTTCCGGTGTATCGACACGCGAGACCCGTCGCTGGTGATGGTTATTTATACAGGGAACACAAATCTGCGGGCAATGTCAACAGCGAGGTCACTCGAATCGACTATCGATCTCACCGCCGAAAATATTGGCGGGATCGACGAAACATCGGTTCGGCTACATCCGGGCGTGAACGTCCTCACGGGACGAAACGCGACCAACCGAACGTCGTTTCTGCAGGCGATTATGGCTGCACTCGGAAGCGAGCAGTCCTCGCTCAAGGGCGACGCGGATAGGGGAGCAGTCGAGTTGACGTTCGGAGACGACGAGTACACCCGATCGCTGTTTCGCCAGAACGGCGGCGTCTCCTTCGACGGCGATCCGTACCTCGAGGATCCGGAGCTCGCAGACCTCTTCGCGTTTCTCCTCGAATCGAACGAGGCGAGGCGAGCGGTCGGCCGCGGTGACGACCTCCGAGAGATCATCATGCGGCCAATCGATACTGACGAAATCGAAGCCGAGATCAGCGCCCTCGAAACCGAGAAACGGGAACTCGACGACCGAATCGCCGAACTCGAACGCCTCGAGGAGGAACTGCCCGATCTCGAGTCAGAACGAGTCTCCATCGACGAGGAAATCGATCGCCTCACGGCGCGGATCGGCGAACTCGAGACCGAACTCGAAGAACACGAGATCAACGTCGACGAGAGCCGAACGCGAAAGGACGAACTCGAAACGGCCTTCGAGCAGCTTCGAGACGCGCGCAAGGAACTCGAATCCGTCGAATACGATCTGGAAACCGAACGAGAGAGCCTGGCAGAACTCGAGCGAGAGCGGGAAGAACTCGAGGAAACGATAGACGAGCAGACGGCCGACGACACTGAATCGCCCGACCAGTTAGACGGTCGTATTTCGGAGCTTCGAGAGCGGAAGCGATCGTTGGATTCGAAGCTCACCGAGCTTCAGAACGTCATACAGTTCAACGAGAATCGGCTGTCGGGAGACGGTGTCGCCTTGGAGGGCGAACTCGGTGCGCCTGCCGATTCGGCTGAACTCACGGACCAGTTAGTCGAAACGTCTGACGAAATCGTCTGCTGGACCTGCGGGTCGAGCGTCGAACGCGACCGCATCGAATCGACGCTCGAACGACTGCAATCGCTTCATCAACAGACGCTTGCAGAGCGCAACGACGTACAGGACACGATCGACGAGTTGGCAACACGAAAGGCGACGATACAGGAAAACGCCCAGCGTCGGAGCCGACTCGAGCGGAAACTGTCGTCGATCGAGGACGAAATCGAACTGCGAGACGAACAGATCGACTCGCTCGTGGACGAACGGGACCGACTCCGCGAGCGGGTCGAACGACTCGAGAGCGAGGCGGAATCGTTCGAGGACACGGATTACAGCGACGTTCTCGAGACACACCGCGAGCTTAACCGTGTCGAACTCGAACTCGAGGAGCGACGTTCGGACCGAGAGCGCGTCGAGGGTCGCATCGAAGAGCTCGAGACGGCGGTCGACGAACGAGCGGATCTGTCCGAAAGACGCGCAGAACTCGAACAGGAGTTAACGGAGTTACGTACCCGCGTCGAACGAATCGAATCGGATGCGATCGACGCGTTCAACGACCACATGGAGTCGATCCTCGGCGTCCTCGAGTACGCGAACATCGACCGAATCTGGATCGAGCGTCGCGAAACGAACGTTCGAGAAGGTCGATCCACTGTCTCGAAGACCGCCTTCGACCTCCACGTCGTTCGAACCACCGACGACGGAGCGACCTACGAGGACACGATCGGACACCTCTCGGAAAGCGAACGGGAGGTGACCGGCCTCGTCTTCGCGCTGGCCGGCTATCTGGTTCACAACGTCTACGAGGTCGTTCCGTTCATGTTGCTCGACTCGCTCGAGGCGATCGACTCCGACCGGATCGCCTCGGTCGTCGAGTACTTCGAGGAGTACGTCGACTGTCTCGTCGTCGCCTTGCTTCCCGAAGACGCCGAACCGCTCCCCGAGTCCCATCACTACGTCACCGAGATATAGCCGCTCGAGCCTCAAACGGGGTGACACGACGACTTCCGATCCGAACTACGTTACACAGATACGGGTGTAACGTCTATTCTGTGCGGAAACAGTTTTTGGCAGCTGATCGCCGATTACGAGAAACAGAATCGTCACTCCGGAGCGTCTCGGAGTCGTTCGAGAAGTAAATCGATGTCTATCGTCGTCACGGCGAGGGAGATGTTTTCGCTGCGGGCGAGATCGGGCGCGTACTCCCACAGCTCCGCCTCGCTCACCCCGTGGAGGACGACGGCGTTCGGCGTCGGATTGATCACTCGCAGCGCCACGAGCGCTCCCTTCCCCGAGGTGTTGTTCGTAAAGACGAGCGCACGATTGGTGCTCTGTCCGTAGAGGTTGTAAAACTCGCTGCTCGAGAGGTGTCTGATCGCCTCGACGCTGTCGACGACCGTGTGTCCTGCGACGGTCGTGCGTTCCCCTGTCTCGACCTCCGTCGCCTCGATGTTCTCGTAACACTGTGCGAGCGAAACGTTCGCACGATATTCGTGTAGATCCAGAATAATTCCGCTATCGACCCCGGCAGAGAGCGCCCGCGTGTGCTGGCGAATGTGAGCGCCGCCGCGGTACTCGTCGATATCGAGCAAGGCCTTGACCGTGCGCCGGATCGTTCCGCTTCCCGGGTTCTCTCGTCGACCCGTTTCGTAATCCGAAATGACAGAGACGGAGACGTCGAGCTCGTCGGCGAGATCGTTCTGTGCGATCTCGAAATCCGTGCGCCACTTTCGAAGCGTCGCACCCGGATCTTCACTTAGGGCGATCTCACCCGCGATTTTTTCGGCCAGTTTGTCCCGTGCTTCGACCATATGTAAATAATGTGCCAAACAGTATTTAACGGTGCCGAAATGAAGAACGTCGACGAAGCGTATCAACGAGCAGTTATATAAACGTTAAGATGCCAGTACGCTCGAGAGATTCGATGTGGTGTCCAACACTCGGGGGAGAACAGATCGTCCGAGAAACGCCGTCCTCGAGCGCGAACGATACTTCTCGGGACGGACCGAGTGAAGTCAGCCAGATCAGTCATAATCGTAAAACAATGAATTTATGATTATTGGGACGAACTAGTTCAATGAATGTACGACCTCACTGGATTCCAACGTGACTTGCTGTTAGTAATCGAAGGACTGGACGAGCCACACGGGCTCGCAATCAAAGACGAACTCGAGGACTACTACGAAAAGGAGATTCATCACGGCCGGCTGTATCCGAATCTCGACACGCTCGTCGAGAAGGGGTTGGTCGAAAAAGGCGAACTCGATCAACGGACGAACTTCTATACGACCACGCGGCGAGGTCGACGTGAGATCGAAGCCCGCCGCGAGTGGGAGAACCAGTACATCGACGTCTGAGACGAACAGGGACTGCCGCTTCACGCCAATATTTTCGCCGCTGAGGGCACGCTGGCCAAATTCTCGAGAGAGGGATCACGCGGTGGGAGAGGGAATCGGGATGCAGAAAAGTACTGCACTAAACTGTCCTTTAGTGCAGTGAATTGAGTTAGCCATCTATCGCAGGAATATGAGGGTTTGAGCGTCCCTGGGCGGCCAATGCAGCTTCTATAAATGATATAATGCAATATTAAATCCGATCGAACGGCACGGTACTGGTGAAAAGGGTACCCCCGACAAAACAGTCGAGATGGGGCCGATCACGGCTGGCTGGGTCTTCGACAGACGGCTCGAGCGAGATTTGGGTCCAGAAACGAGTCGTTTCCACTCCGCGGCCCGCTTTCGTACTCGAGTCGCGTACGCAGAAGTCGAATTCACGCTGGCGATGGCACCGAAGATCGGTCCGTTCCCTATCACAACGAATATCGGCTGCGCCTTCGTCGTGTGAGTATGCAGCGAGCCGAACAAACGGATCCGTATATCGATGTCGCGGTTCTCGGCGGCGGTGTCATCGGAATCTCAACTGCACTCTATCTCGAGTTACGAGGGTATTCGACCGCCATCTATACCGAAAAGATCCCGTTCCGGGACGAGCCAGCGCCGCGGTTTGCGACGCCGTACGCCGCTGCATCGATCAAGCCGGCGTCGGTAACCATGTCGGAACAGCGGCAGGCGCTTTCGATTTCCCAGGACGTATTCCGACTGTTCGCGGACTCGGGATCGATGGGAATCCGCCAGCAGGCACATTTCGTCGTCTACGAACGAGATCGTGCCGATCCTTCGTACGCGGAGATCGTGAGCGGATTTCGACGCCTGTCCGAGGTCGGACGGCACCCGAAACGTCCGGACGCCCGATCCGTCTTCGGGTGGCAGTTCGAGGCCTACTTCGCCGAACTCCCGGCGTATCTCTCCCGCTGTTATGCCCTCTACGAGTCCATCGGCGGGCACGTATTCGAACGCTCGCTCACTCGAGACGACTGTCGCAACCTTCCCGGCGAGGCGCTTGTGAACTGCACCGGACTCGGCGCTCGAGACTTGTTCCCGGATCCACGGCCGTGGACGGTTCACGTCGGACATCAGGTGCTCGCAGATGGAGTTCAGCTCGTCCGAAACGATGATGGCGAGCCGTTTTCGTACAACTATACGCCAGATCCCGACGCTGTCGGGGACGGAACGGCTGGCGAAGTGTATGCCTATCCTCGGATGGACACGCTCGTGCTGGGCGGCAGTCGAATAGAGGTCTCGCCGGACGACGAGTGGAACGGAGACGTTCCGGGTCGTTCCCGGTCGGTTGGCGGAGTCGAGGTGCCATCACGCATCATCGACCTGAACCAGGAGCTCCTCGAGACGTACGCTGGCGTGACACTCGAACGAGGAGAGCTGACCGGCCGCTACGGGTTCCGACCCGTTCGTGACCCCGATGGCCAGGGCGTTCGGCTCGAGCGCGTTTCGCTCGATGGTCGTCCAGTCGTGCACAACTGCGGCCACGGTGGTGCCGGCGTCACCCTCTCCTGGGGCTCCGCAGCGAAGGCGTGCGAACTGGTAGAAGAAGTGCTAGAACCGGAGCCGACTTCGCTTTCCGTGCCGCGCGAGTTCGCGGTTGCCGAGCGGTTGGCGGACCGAATTCGCTGTGGCCGCTACTCGTGACGAAACGTATTCAGTCCCAGTCTGACAATTCGACCGGCACGTCTCACTCTGACTCCGACGACTGGTATCCGTGTCCCTCGAACGTGCGAGAGTCGAACGCTCGGTCGACGGTCCGTGGGGAATAATACGACAGGGCGACCAGCAGTTTGATTCGGGCCTTGTGTGCCGGGAGATTCGATGCGAACAGGACGCCTTTTTCCGCGAGGACTGCGGCTCCCCCATCGGATCCGTATACGGGCGAGACGACGCCGTTCCGACATCTCGTCGCGATCGAGACGACGATACCGTCGTCGATCGCATCGTCGATAGCGTCCGCGACCCCGGCGGGGACGTTTCCCAATCCGAGCGCGTCGACGACGATCCCGTCGACGCCGCGCTCGAGGGCGGTCTCGATCTGCGCACCCGTCGTTCCCGTCGACGTGGGAACGATATCGACAGTTGCCGTCACCGTTTCAGCCGGGATCGATGCTGTGAGACTCTCGGGCCGACGGTAGAACCAGAACCCCTCGGGCGTTCGCTCGGCAACGATACCGTAATTGCCGGAGTCGTACGCGTCGAGATTTGTGCTGTGAGCTTTGGTTACCGGTCGAGCCGCATGGAGTCGATCGTTGAAGAAGACGTAGGTCCCGGATCGAACGTGATCGTGACTCGCCGCGGCGAGGGCTCCGCGAACGTTTGCCGGTCCGTCGGGGTTCAGGCTATCGTTCGCTCGTTGTGCGCCCGTGAGAACGACCGGGACGGTCTCCTCGAGAACGAGGTCGAGGAAGTAGGCGGTCTCTTCGATCGTATCGGTTCCGTGGAGGACGACTACGCCGTCAGCGTCATCGGCGACGTCTCGAACGCGATTTCCGAGCGCCTCGAGATCGGCGATCGTCAGCTCCGAACTCGGTATTTGCGCGAGTTGGACCAACTCGAGGTCGACGTGGTCGACCCCCTCCAGCGAGGCGTCCATCAACTCTTGGACCGATTCCGTCGGAACCGTGCCGCGTTCGCTCGAGGTGCTGGCAATTGTCCCACCGGTGGCAATGACGTAGACAGTCGGCATACGTCGTATTGTTCGAACGAAACGTATAGCGATTATGATTAACTACGGGTTTGCGTCCAGAGCCGAGTCGAAGCGATTCGGGTTACCGGCTATCACGTGGTCCAGTCAGGGAAGTCGATAACAACCGGAGCCGACCAAACCGGTAGGAGCCGAACGCTTCGCAGTGCCAATAGAAAACCTGTGTGATGGTCAGTAGCCGAGTTGCATGAACGCGAAGACCAGACAGAGATATCCGACGACGATACCGATCGAAATCACCGGAATCGACTCGAAGAACTTGTAGGTCCCGTTGATACGTGTCTCCTCGGTTCGAGTTCCGTTCTCGAGCGCCTCGACGTTTATCTCCCCGCTGTCGATCGCCTCGGTTGTCGGCATGACTTCGGGGAGGTCTTTGCGCCGTGCGTCGACCTTGTTCAGCGCGACGACCGCGACCGCCGTAACCACTATCGAAAGCGGCAGGAGGACGACCGCGGAGGTAATTCCGATCGCGTACAAAAGCAACATCAGTACCGTCACACCTGCTGCGGTCATCGCGAACGGAATCTGCGTGCGCACGTGATCGATGTGATCCGAACCGGCGAAAATCGAGGACATGACAGTCGTATCACTGATGGGTGAGACGTGATCGCCCCAGATCGCGCCACCGAACAGGACGCCAACGAGGACCGGGAGAATCGATAGCCCGGATAGCTCGTAGCCGAGCGGAATCGCGAGCGGCGTCAGAATAGCCATGGTTCCCCACGACGTTCCCGTCGTAAACGCGATGAACATCGCGGCGAGGAAGATCAGTAGCGGCAGGAACGAACCCGGGACGCCGCTGTTGACCATCACGTCGACGATGTACTGGGCTGTCCCAACCTGTTCAGCCGCGTGGCCGATACTCCAGGCCAGCACGATGATCGCCGCCGCGATCATCATCGTCTTGAACCCGCTAATTACGGTATCACTCGCCTCCTCGAGGTCCATCGTCCCGAAACCGATAGAACCGACCATACCGACGACCATGAACGCGAACGAACCGTAGAGCAAGCCGAGTGCCACATCGGTTTCCTGGAACGCAGTCGCGATATCGACGCCGGACTGGTGGCCTCCACCGAGCCACCACATCGAGACGAGTCCGACCACCAGAAGAGAAAGGATCGGCGCGAAGAAATTGATCAGCGTCGGGTTCTTCTCGCTTGGCTCACCGACGTCGGTCTCAATATCCGAGAGGGGCGTCGCGTCGTCTCGTCGGGTCTTCTTTTCTTTCCTGGCGCGCCACTCCGCGTTCAGCATCGGGCCGTAGAATCGCTGGGTGATCGAAATGAATCCGACCATGAAAAACGCCAGAAAGCAGTAGATGTTCCACGGAATGCTCTGTAAGAACAGGCCGAACGCTGTAATCCCAACTTCCTCGGCCGTAAATCGCGCGGCCTCGAACCCGACGATGATCATCGAGACCTGATACCCTATCCAGTTCGAAACGGGACCGAACGTCGTGACGGGCGAAGTCGTCGAGTCCAGCACGTACGCGTGCATCTCCCGGGACGTATTGTTCTCCTGGGAGAGTTCTCGAGTGGCGTTCCCGGTCACGATCGTACTCGTATACGAATCGAAGAAGATGAAGATTCCGATGAGCCAGGTGAGCACCTGCGAGTCACGGGCGGTAGTAACATGGTCTCCGATCCAGTTCTCGAGGGCGAGAATACCGCCCGATTTGTAAATAAACGCGGCCCCGGCCCCCATGAACATGATCAAGAGCAAGAATTTGGTATCGAACGGCGATCTGACGACTTCGACGAGCCAGTCCATCGATAGCGCCGTTGCGGCTATCGGGTTCCAGTCGGCGATCATCAACGCACCGATCCAAACGCCGGCGAACAGCGACACCAACACCTGTCGCGTGTACATCGCGAGTACGATCGCGAGCAATGGAGGTGCCAATGCTAGCGCTGCGAACGGCAATGATTCGTATGGCATACATTCTCCTACGAGTCCGGTTCTCGTACTTTAACCTTTTGAATGCAGTTTCGGAAAGCGTCCATCTGCAATCGATTGGCGGAATTCGATTGGTGACGTTCAATAATATCTCCGATTAGCTTGTGGAATTAGAGATTATTTTGGATTTCGAGGGTGGGAACAGTGATCGTCGTCTCGGATCGTCCAGAGATAGCGAGTCAGCCCAACTCCTGTGAGGCGAGTTCCGCCTCGAATTTGGGGACCACCCGCTGCAAGATATCCGGGAACTCCTGGTGGAGATCAGCGTCCTCGATCCTGTAGTCCGGTCCGGAGACCGTGAATCCGCCGATGATACTCCCTGACGGACCTTCGGCGACGACACCAGCCACCCGCTTTCCCAATATCGACTCTTGGTCGTTGATCGCGTAGCCACGGTCTCGGACCCGATCGAGTTCGGCCTCGAGTGCCGCTCGAGACGTAATCGTGCTCTCGGTGAGTTGGGGGAGCCCCCACTGATCGACGATGTCATCGATTCGTGAGTCGGGCAGGCGTGCCAGAATCGCCTTCCCGATCGCCGTAGCGTGTATGTACTCGTAGTTGTTGAGCCTGGAGCTCGGTTTTGCGGACGGACCGACCGCGTCGAACAGGGTGACGATTCGGCCGTTCTGTTCGATTCCGAAATCGGACTCCTCGTTAGATTGCTCGACGAGCTCGACGACGTACTTTCCGGCCAGTTCGTACACTTTAGAGCGGTTGCGGACGTACATACCGATATCGTAGAATCGCCCGCCGAGGTGATATTCGTCGTCGTCAGCGACAACGTATCCGTGCTTCCCGAGCGTGTACAGGTGTTTGTATATTGTGCTCTCGGACCGCTCGAGCGCCTCCGCCAGTTCCGGTGGCGTCGCCCCATCGAGTTCCTGAATCGTTTCGATGACCGCTAACGACGTCTCGGTCGTCGTTAAAAGTTGACTGGGAGCCATACTCTCTCTGTTACGGGAGACTACTTAAATCCATATATTGTAGAACGATCTCTTTTGTCCGTGTGGCTCTCGTTCATAGTAGACGGCTTTAGAGTTCGAGAGCGCTAAATTCTAAGGTCGTAGAACAACGCTCGAAAGCACCGAATTTTGGCTATTGAAGCACGATAACAGCAAGTATAGTACCATGATGACACCGATTTCATTACACAAGTATGTGTGTAATTCGATTGTTCGACTGACGGGGACATCTATTCTATAAAACATAGAATTATGCTCGCTAATTTCAGTTTTCCAATAGCCATTACTCGTTTGGCTCGTTGCACTCAGGTAGCACTCAACAACAAAAATATTTACACAGTATATATCATATAAGGTGATTACTATATCTCACCGCGGATGATGTTTACTATCTATATTCATAACTTGCATTATTATTATCAGTAGCCATTTCTATACCGAGATACCGAATCTATGAATCATTGGACGACGGTATAAACTAGCTGCTGTGGAGATACAGATGGCATTCGTCATATTAATTGAAGTTTCAATAGGTCACTCTCATACACGCTATTCAATACGTTCGATATATATGATGTTTAGTCAGCTATCAAAATATATCTTCTTGCACTCCTTTTATACTACTATTATAATGTGATTTACTGACTTATACTGGGTAAATATATCTAATTCTATTACAGCCAGTAGCCAACGAGTTCTGCACTGACAAGACTCGTTTTCGGTCCACCCTGCCTGCCCGGAGTTTTTTTCGAGCGATTTACCGCTTCGGATCGTTTCCAGTCCGGCAGAAGCAAGCTTAAGCCCTAACCGGCGCAGTCGCTTCGAGTAGCGTACTACTATGTCGGTAGCGACATCCCACGCCCGAAATCCGGATCGACCCGGCGGACCGCGGTTACGAAAGGCGTTTTACCTCGTGTGGTTCGTCGACCTCATGGCGACTATGCAGTTGTTTCTCGTCCCGTACGCTCGAGAGTTGAACCCCATCACGGTCATGTTCTACGAGAGCATCGGGTTGGTCGGCGTCGCCCTCGCAGCGGTCACGTACGCGGCGATAATCGTCGCGGTCGGGCACCTCCTCTCGAGACCGTTCGACGTCGGCTTCGTCACCGCGGTCGTCTCGAGTTACGCCTTCTTCGCGAGTAACAACGTCTTCCTCCTGCTATTCCGCGAACCGCTGTTCAGCGGTGCGGGGATGTAACTCTCGACGAAGAGAACCGTCTCGAAGGGTGGTCCAGCCGTTCGCATACTCGCCCCTGTGTATTCAAGTACGTACGTGAGAACGTCCAGATATGCAGGCGTTAGAGCGGATTGTCGATCCCTGCGCCGGGACGGGTGAAGGACCGTTGTGGCACCCCGGGGAGGCGGCGCTTTTCTGGGTGGACATTCCCGTGGGCGTACTGTACCGCTACGATCCCGAAACGGGCGAAAATGCCGTCGCCTACGAGACCGACGACTCGCCGCTGGGTGGATTTACCATCGAGGACGACGGCTGCCTGCTGCTTTTCGAGCACGGAGTGGTTCGTCGCCTGCAACCCGGATCGGTCGACGCCGACCCCGTCGTCCGAGTCGACTCGAGCACGCGATTCAACGACGTAATCGCCGACCCCGAGGGGCGCGTGTTCTGTGGCACGATGCCCGGCGAAAACGCGCTGGGGGACCTCTACCGCATCGATCCCGATGGTACCGTTCAAGTCGTCCTCGAGAATGTCGACATTCCGAACGGAATGGGATTCACGACCGACGAGGAGACGTTCTACTTCACGGAATCGGAAGCGAATCGGATCTACGCGTTCGATTACGACAGGACTACTGGGGAGATATCCGCCCAGCGGACGTTCGTCGAAACGCCGCCCGACGACGGGGTCCCGGACGGGATGACAGTCGACGAAAACGGACACATCTGGTCGGCGCGTTGGAACGGCGGTCGAATCCTGCGATACGATTCGACGGGTGCCGTCCGCGCCGAGTACGAACTTCCGGCCCGAAAGGTGTCCTCGGTTACGTTCGGTGGTTCGAAGTACGCGGATCTGTACGTTACGACCGCGCTCGACGGCGGAACGCGCGACGCGGAAGGAGACGGAGCTGGGGTGCTGTTTCGCGTTCCCGGCTCCGAAATCGACGCCGCCGGCGTTCCCGAGTTCCGATCGAGGATTGGGATCGAGTAAGCGAACGGGCCCTACCCAGAAGCGAACGAAGGTTCTCAAAACCCGCGGCGAGATCGACTCCTGCTCAGCCCGACCGCCAACTTCGATCCGGTTTCCATCCGAGCACGCGACGGGCTTTCTCCGTCGAGATGAGCGACTGGTGGGACTCGAGGGGTGCATTCAGGCTCGCATTCGGATAGTAGCGCTCGACGAGCGTCTCGGAATCCGCGGCCGCGGTCGTGTCGGCCGCGACCGCCCAGAAGCGTTCGTGCCCGTCGAAGGACGCCTCGACCGCCAGCCGAGCGATCGACGCGGCGTCATCGATGTGGAGGTACGAAAAGAGCACGTCTCGAGTCGTGTGGTGCCAGGCGTCGGCCAGTCCCTCGAGCGATCGGTCCGTCTCGACGAACGTCTCTCGCAGTTCCTCGTCGGTCGCGACCCACGGGTACCGAAGCGACGATATCGTCGGCCCCTCGGGCGTTCGAGCGAATCCGTCCGCGGTGACCTCCATGGCGTGCTTGGCGACCGCGTACGGATCCCTGGGCGTCAACGGGTGGTCTTCGTCGACCGGGAGATATCTGACCTCGGTCGGCGCCTCCTGGTAGGCCGCCCCCATCGCGTTGATGCTCGAGGGGAGAACGACCGACTCGAGGCCGAGGTTCGTCGCGGCCTCGAGGACGTGGTAGGACGATTGAACCGTACTCTCGTACGTTTCGAACCCCGGATGGTCGGTCGGTCCCGGTATCGTTCCCATGTGAACGACCGCGTCCGCGTTCGTCTGCGCGAGCGACCCGTACACCGCACCCGCATCGAGCAGGTCGATCGACTGGAACCGATCGGAGACGGTTTCGGTACGTTTTCCGCGAGAGAGATTGATCGTGTCGTATCCGTGCTCGCCGAGCTCCGCGAGGATCGCCTCGCCGATCTTGCCGTTGCCGCCGGTGACCGCAACTCGCTCGATGGCCATAGGCCACCTTCTCGAGGGGACCAATTATAGATGGCGTCTCGCAGAACGGTCGTTCGAAAACAAACAGCCGTAGGTAGCGGCGGGTTCGGCAGAACTACACGGGAAACGCGGTGTGTCGATCCCGGACGATGGCGACGAGTTCCTTCGTTCGCCTTTGGGGGGCTTCCGTCCGTCGACGGGCGGGTGGGAAAGCACATAAGACCGACCGAGAGAAACGTCGGTGTACACCGCGTGAAACGCACATGGATCTCGCACTCGTACTTCCGCCGACGACGGACGACCGCTGGGATATCGCGACGCAACTGGGTGTCACCGACGCAGTCGTCCACACCCTCGAGATCGGGGAGGGCCAACGTCCGACGGACTACGATACGCTCTTACGTTGGAAGAACCGTTTCGAGCACGCCGGAATCGATCTGCGCGTCATCGAGGGAAGCGTCCCGTTGACCGATACGACGCGACTCGGAAAGCCCGGCAGGGACGAAGAGATCGACGAATTCTGCCGGTTCGTTCGAAATATGGGTCGGCTCGATATCCCCGTGGTCTGCTACGACTGGATGGCCGGGATCCGCTGGGCGCGGACCGCGACGTCGGTCCCGTCTCGAGGCGGGTCGCTCACGACGGCCTATGACGACGACCAGATGTCTCGGGGGCCGACGCCGGACGTTCCACCGATCACCGCCGAGGAGCTCTGGGAGAACCTCGAGTACTTTCTCGAGCGCGTCGTCCCAGTGGCCGAAGAGGCGGGGGTCAAACTCGGCCTCCACCCCGACGATCCGCCGCGCGAGGAAGTCAGAGGGGTTCCCCGCATCGTAAACAGCGTCGAGGCGTACGAGCGCGTGCTCGATATCGTCGACAGCGAACACAACGGCGTCACGTTCTGTCAGGGGAACTTCGCGGCGATGGGCGTCGATATCCCCTCGACGATCCGACGGTTCGGCGACCGGGTCAACTTCGTCCACTTTCGGGACGTCGAGGGCGACGCCGACGGATTCGTCGAGACGTGGCACGACGACGGGCCGACCGACATGCTCGCCGCCATGGAGGCGTATCGCGATATCGGATTCGACGGCCCCGCGAGGCCCGATCACGTCCCCACGATGGCCACCGAGACGAACGACAATCCCGGCTACGAGACGATGGGGCGGCTGTTCGCGATCGGATACATGAAGGGGCTACTCGAGCAAATCGGGCCAGACGAATAATCGACTCGCCGATAGAGTCGCCCAGATACGCCCTCCACGAGTCGTAATCGCACGTTCAGCCCAGTCGCTCGAGCGTCTCGGCACCGTCGGAGAGCGACCGGATCGGATCGGTCGGGCGATCGTGTTCGTAGATTCCCCACTCCGCGTTCGTCCGTTCGACCGCATCGAGACAGGCCTCCAGGTCGAGGTCGCCCTCGCCGAGTTCCGTCGGTGTTCCTGTCGACGTCTCGGCGTCGGCGAGGTGGACGAGCGAGATCCGATCCCGATACCGCTCGAGGAGTGAAACAGGGTCGACGCCGCCGACGTTCGCCCAGCCGAGGTCGATCTCGAATCCGACCGCGTCGTCGGTCCGCTCGAGCAACGCCTCCATCGCCGTCCGATCGCCGCAGGCGACGAACTCGTGGTCGTGGTTGTGGTAGTGGAGGTCGATCCCGTGGCCCTCGAGGGCCGCGGCGACCTCCGAGAGACGCGTCGCCGTCGATTCGACGGCCTCGGGAGACGCGAAGTGATCGTCGTCGAGATACGGGACGACGAACGTGTCACACCCGAACTGCGTGTACAGTTCGACCGTCTCCGAGAGGTCCTCTTCCAGCGCCTCGAGGCCAACGTGGGCCGCCGCCGGCGTCAGCCCGGTTCGCTCGAGCGCGCGTTCGATTTCCCGTGGCTCGGTCTGTCCGACTCGGTGGGCGAACTCGACGCCGTCGAAGGACGTCTCGCCGATGCGATCCAGAATCGATGGGATCGGTTCTTCGAGGTCGCGAAGGGAGTACAGCTGTATCGCCGTCCGGGTCATACGTACACGGATCGGCGACTCGAGGTATAGTTCTTGTGAGATTCTTCACGCCGAACACGTCGGTCCGATCGGACGAGAGGAGTTCGTTCCCGCCTGGAAAACGGCGGGCCCACGTACTAGCATGAATTACAATCATAGCGTTGTAATTCATCCGAACGAGAGTCACCGAGAGATTGACGCCGATACGAACGGACTACGACTCCGTGACGGGTTCGACGCGGGTCCCGTGGCCCGATTCCCCGAGGAGCGCGCCATCATCGTAGACGACCTCGCCGCGGACGATCGTCGACACCGCCTTTCCGGTGAAGGATTCGCCTTCGAACGGTGTAACCCGCGATTTCGAGCGAAGCGTCTGTCGATCCTCGAGCGTCCACTCGCGGTCCGGATCGACGATCGTGATGTCCGCGTCGGTGCCGATCTGAAGCGAACCTTTCTTCGGATACATGCCCCAGACCTGCGCGGGGCGAGTCGAGTGTCGCCTGACCCACTCCTCGAGGGACAACCGCCCCTCGTCGACGAACGTGAGCATCGCCGGCACTTCGGTCTCGAGGCCGACGAAGCCAGAGATCGCGTCCCAGGTGTTTCCGAACGGATCGTCGACCATTTTTTCCTCGTCGGTGTGGGGGGCGTGATCGGTCGCGATACAGTCGATCGCGCCCTCGTCCAGGCCGGTCTCCCAGAGCTTCTGCCGTTCGTCCGCGTCGCGAATCGGCGGTTGGACTCGAGCGATGTTGCCCTTCTCGCGCATGACGTCCTCGGTGAACCAGAGGTAGTGCGGCGTCGTCTCCGCCGTCACGTCCACGCCGCGATCTTTCCCACGGGCGACGGCCTCGGCGCCGGCTCCGGACGAGACGTGGAACATGTGGATCTTCGCGCCGGTTTCCGCCGCGAAGGTGATCGTGCGTTCGATCGCTTCGCGTTCGGCGACGACCGGCCGGGAGTGCGAGTGATGGATCGGGTCCGATTTGCCCTCCGCTTTGAACCGGCGCTCGTAATAGTCGATTATCTCGTCGTTCTCCTCGTGGAATCCGAGTCGCTTGCCCGTCTCGGCGATTCGCTTCATCGCCTCTACCACTTCACCGTCGGATGGCGGAGGCACGTCGCCGACGGTCGACCCGAGGAAGATCTTGTAGCCCAGCGCGCCCGCCTCGTCGAGGGCGGGAATGCGATCGAGATTCTCGGAGGTGATCACGGCGTAGCTCTGAAAGTCGACGTGGGCCGACGCCTCGGCGCGCTCGTACTTCAACTCGAGGCGTTCCGGACGGTCGATTATCGGGTCCGTGTTCGGCATCCCGACGACGGTCGTCACGCCGCCCGCGGCTGCCGATCGGGTCGCCGACTCCCAGTCTTCTTTGTACTCGAGTCCGGGTTCGCGGTTGTGGATGTGACAGTCGACGATTCCCGGGACGAGGACGTTCCCGTCGGCGTCTATGACTCGGTCGGCTTCGGGGAGCGCGTCGCTGTCCCCGACGGCGACGATCGACCCGTCCTCGACGGCGACGCCGGCGTCCTCGACCCGGCCCGTCGGCGTCACGATGGTGCTGTGTTTTACCACGAGATCGACAGTCATCGGGAGACGGTTTCGTTCAGGCGCGGATATAGCTTCTGTTGCGTGGTGAGCAGGATTGTATCGCTCTCCTCGCACATGACCAGAGATGGATCACACTCGTCGCACACTGTGAGCGTCATTGAAGGCGGGGGTGCAGGTCTCACAGCACTGTTCCAGAGGCGGTGCGGGATTCGACAGTAAGGAGATGCTTCCCGGCTGGTACGTCTGGCATACTAAACGGGAAGGGAGTGGTTCGTTGGGTCGATGCACTCTCCCGAACTCCGCGATCGAACGGTTCTCGTCACCGGCGGCGCAGGCTTCATCGGGAGCCACCTCGTCGAGGCGCTGGTGCCCGACAACGAGGTTCGCGTCCTCGACGACTTCTCGAGCGGGCATCGCGAGCACCTGCCCGAGGACGTCGCGGTCATCGAGGGCGACGTCGGCGATCCGATCGCGCTGCAACGGGCCGCTCGGGGCGTCGACGTCATCTTTCACGAAGCGGCGCTCGTCAGCGTAACTCGGAGCGTCGACGCGCCGCGGACGAGCAACCGGATCAACCTCGATGCGACGCTGCTCGTCTTAGAGCAGGCCCGCCAGGAAGACGCGCGGGTCGTCCTCGCCTCGAGTGCGGCGATATACGGCCATCCGGCGGAGCTCCCCGTCTCAGAGCGAACGACGCCGGACCCGACCTCGCCCTACGGCGTCCAGAAACTCGCGGTCGACCAGTACGCACGGTTGTACGACGAAATCTACGGAGTCCCGACCGTCGCGTTGCGGTATTTCAACGTATACGGGCCGCGTCAACAGGGCCCCTACAGCGGCGTCATCTCGACGTTCCTCGAGCAAGCCCGAGACGGAACCCCGCTGACGGTCGACGGCGACGGCGAACAGACGCGGGACTTCGTCCACGTCTCCGACGTCGTCCGGGCGAACCTGCTGGCCGCGACGACCGACCGAACCGGCGTCGCGTACAATATCGGAACCGGTCGATCGACCACGATTCGCGATCTCGCGGGACTCGTCTGCGACGCCACGGGCAGCGACTCCGCTATCGTCCACGAACCGCCGCGGGACGGCGACGTTCGCCACAGCAGGGCGGATATCTCGAGCGCTCGCGAGCACCTGTTGTTCGAACCTCGCGTCTCGCTCGAGGCGGGGATCCGGTCGCTGGCGACCGAGACGAGCGAACCCCCGGTTTCGAACCTCGAGGAGAGCCACTCCGTCGACTCGAGCGGCGGCGTGGCCGACGAACCGATCAGATAGGGTGAAGCTACTGCTCGAGCGCGGGCGTAACCGATGATCGGATGGCCCGTAAAAAGCGCCAGTCGTTCCACGGACAGAGTGCTATTTCACGCCGGGACGATCGAATATCCGTCGTTGTAGGTGAGTGATAACTATCGGCGTCGGTGGCCTACGAGGGACGTATGATCGATAGTTTGATCGTATTCATCGTGAGTCTCCTGATCGGCGCGATCGGGATATACGTCGGCGCACGCCTCGTCGTGGATACAGAAGACTACACGTACGCGATCGTTACCGCGTTGCTCGGCGCGATCGTCTGGGGAGTCGTGGGCTTTTTCCTGGGCTGGATTCCGCTGCTCGGTCCGCTGCTGGTCCTCGTCGCCTACCTCGCCGTCGTCAACGCCCGCTACCCCGGCGGCTGGGTCCAGGCGGCAGCGATCACGATCATCGCCTGGATCTCGGTCCTCGTCGTCCTGTACGTGCTCGCGATCCTGGGCGTCACGGGATTCGATGCGGTCGGCGTCCCCGGCATCTAACCGACCGGCTCTCGAGCGCGGTCGTTGGGTCAGCCTACGAACGCGAAATACCGCGTTTCGCGGTCGCCGTGTCGAAAACTCCGTAACGTCAAACGGGAACCAAGAGCCGACACGACTCGACAAAGGCCGATATTACCGACACGAAATCACCGGATGCGACACGGGTTGACCAACCGAATGCGGGTACTCGAGGCGGTCGTGGTCCCCTCGCTCGATTGGACAGCCGATGAGGCGACGGATCGGTTCCGCGATCATCCCTGGTTGCGCCGAGCGGGCCCATCCACGCCGACTGGCCGAACGCTCTAACTAGCCAGGAGTTTGACACCACACGTTCGAGTGGTCCAAGTCCGGTCCAACATCGAACGTAGCGCCATCGAAAAGCGTATTTACGTATAGCTAATCCGATAACAGAACATGACCGATAAAAATTACTTTGTAGCACCGTGACGTGGACAGGATCGACGATGAGCGATCACCACCGTCGGCCACAGCAATGAGCACTCACGCCCAAGCATACACACCGGCGTCGATCCTCGCGCTGGGATACGACGCCGGGTTCGACGTGTCCGTCGCCGCGAGAAGCCCGCTCCAGCTCGAGTGGAGTACGCAACTGGTCGCGACCGCAGCGATGGTCGTCCTCGTCGTCCTCGGCGGGATGCTCCTGCTGAGGAATCGATTGGACGGTACCGGTTCGGGTTCGAATCAGTCGATGGTCGATCGACAGGAGTTCAAAACGGATCGCGAGAAAATCTGTGAACTCGTCGACGAAAACGGGGGGCGGATGAAACAATCCGAGATCGTCAACTCAGTGGACTGGTCGAAGGCGAAAGTGAGCCGGCTGTTAGCAGAGCTCGAGGAGGACGATCAGCTCACGAAGTTGCGGCTCGGACGAGAGAACCTGATCTGTCTCCCCGGACACGAACCGCCGGCGTCGAAGTCGACCGACGGGTCGGACGGCTCCTGACGTTTCAGGGATAAATACCCGTTTTCTCGCGGCAAACCAGCGGCTGTACGCGCCGACTGACCGTAGTACTGAATTTCTCCCCGAAAAGATTGCTCCGGTTTATGCGCTGAAATGGCGATACTCCAGTGCCTTTCAGGCACAGACATGAACACACGCAATCAACTCCTCGTCGTGGTAACCGTCGTGATGCTCGTACTCTCGAGCGGGGCGATGGTGACGGGCGCGTCACCGGCCGAGAATACGACAGATGATGAGACGGTCGACGACGGTCTCGAGACGGACTACGGCGATAACGACACAACGAACGAATCGACAGACACGGACGGTGAGGTAACCGACGACGAGTCGGTGACGGTAACGATCGAAGAGGCGACGATCGTCCTCGTCGAGGATAACCTCTCGGACGTAGCCGGCGAGGACGGCACGGAAATGATCGAGAACGCATCCGACGACGCGTACGCGGTCCACACCGTCGAGGACATGACCGTAACGATCGAGGAAAGCTCGGTTCACTCGATTAGCGACGGAAACGGCGCATCGACCGATGCACAGTCGAACGCAAGCGCCGACACCGGCCTCGAGTCCGGCGACGTGACAGTCGACGCGGCGACGATCTTCGTCACCGTCGACGGCGTCGAAGGGCTGACCGAGACGGCTGCAGACGACGACAGCGCCGACGAGTACGACTCAGAGAGCGATACGTCGACCGACGACAACGTCTCGGTGACCGACGACGAAGCGAACGAATCCGAAACGAACGCTTCGGAAGAGGGCTACGACGATAACGCGTCGACTGCCGAAGACAATAGCTACGACGACAACACGTCGACTACCGAAGACAACGGCTACGATGATAGCGCGTCGGCAGACGGAAACGGCTACGACGACAACGCGTCGGCAGATGACGGAACGGTCGTCGACGACGAAGCCGACGAGACCAGTATCACGATCGAAGAGGCGACCGCGTTCGTCCTGATCGGCGACTACCCGAACATCGCCGATGCTGGTGCGACGGACGTATCTGACGCCGGCGACGCTGTCGACGAGAACGACACCAACGGCGCCGTCGAGACGAACGAAACTGATGGTGCCGTCGACGGAGACGGTGCTCTCGAGGATAACGAAACGACCGAGTCTGCCACCCAGAATGGCTGTGTGCCGGTCGAATCGAGCGACGGAGCGACGGATAACGGGGCGTACGACGACGCGGGAGCGAACGGAAACGACTCGATCGACTGCAGCACCGAGACGAACGAAAGCGATAGCACGACCGACGGCGAAAACGGTATCGGTGCCGACAACGGTGCTGACACCGACGAAGCCGCTTCGGACACGTCGACCGAAGCGAACGTCTCCGTGACGATCGAGGAGGCGACCGTCTTCGTCCTCGACACCGAAGGCGAACTCTCCGGAGCGAGCGAGACAAGCGCGAGCGATGACAGTGCCGCCAACGAGGCGCCAGTCGAGGACGACTCCGAGACGTCGACCGACGGCGACTCGATCGACGTAACGATCGAAGAGGCGACGATGGTCCTCGTCGACAGCTCCGCTGACGAGCCAGCAGCCTCGGCACCCGCTGACAATGATGCGGTCGAAGACGAACCGGTCGAGGAACCGGCCCCAGCAGAGCCAGCGCCGGATGCGCCGGCGACGAACGACACTGACGACGGGCCTGCTGTCGACGGAGCGGACGAGACGACTGCCGACCCGGCGACTGAGCCAGGCACAGACGAGACGACCGCTGCGAACGGCCCGGCCGCAAACGACTCGACAGATGCCGGTCTGGCCACTACCGACACGCCCGCCGAGCACGAGCAACGACGTCAACCGCGTTTCAGACGCGACGACCGCGGAGGCGGTAAAAGTCTTCGAGGGGATCTACCGGGACGTCAACATCGGACTGGCCAACGAACTCGCGCGCTCCTGTGAATCGTTCGGCATCTCGGTCCGCGAGGCGATCGACACCGCGAACGACCTGCCGATGTGCGACCTCCACGACCCCGGTCCCGGCGTCGGCGGCCACTGCATCCCGTTTTACCCCCACTTCGTGCTCTCGCGGGTCGCCTCGGAGATGCCGGTGACGCGGGCGGCACGTCGGGTCAACGAGTCGATGCCCGCGGTCACCGTCGCCCGACTCGAGCGAGCGCTCGAGGACAGAGAGACGACGCTCGAAGACGCGGCGGTCGCAGTGCTCGGCATCACCTATCGACCGGGCGTCGAAGAGACGCGAGCCGCCCCCGCCCTCGGCGTGATCGAGGAACTCGCAGATCGCGGAGCGACCGTCTACGGCCTCGATCCGCTGATCGATCCGGCTGCGTTCGGCGCTCGACCGCTCGAGATCGACGAGTTTCCGGACGCAGATGTCGATGCGGCGATCCTGGTGACGCCCCACGAGGAGTTCGAGGGGATCGACTGGGGCCGCCTCGAGCCGACCGTCGTCGTCGACGGCAGGGACGCGCTCGATTTCGACGACGAGGCGTTCGCCCGTCACCGCGGCTACACGCTCGGCGGCGCGAGAAGGGACGACGCGTTGGCCGGCGGAGCGGCGGTCGACGGAACGCCGATCGAGGACACGCCGGTCGACGGAGGTGGACCGTAGATGTACCGCGGAAAGACGATCGGCGTGGTCGTGACGGCGTACAACGAGGAGTCGTTCGTCGGCGAGGTTATCGAGACCGTCCCCGCGTTCGTCGACCGGATCTACGTCGTCGACGACGCGTCGCCGGACGGCTGCTGGGACGTCATTCAGCGGGTGAGCGCCCGAATCAACGACAACGCGACGCCGGAGCGCGCGGTGGCCGACGGCGGGGAAAGCAGGCGCGTCGTGCCGATTCGACACGCGGAGAATCGCGGCTACGGCGCGGCGGTCAAGAGCGGCTACGAACGCGCGGTGGCCGACGGCATCGACGTCGTCGCGGTGATGAACGGCGACGGGCAGATGGACCCCGAGATCCTGGATCGAATCGTTGACCCCGTCGTCGCCGGCGAAGCCGACTACGCGAAGGGCAACCGCCTTCGCAACCCGGGCGACCGCCGCGGAATGTCGACGTTCAGGTTCGTCGGGAACGCGCTCCTGACCGGCCTCTCGAAGTTCTCGACGGGCTACTGGTCGATCAGCGACCCCCAAAACGGCTACACGGCCATCTCGAGCGACGCCATCGAAGCGCTCGATCTCGGGGCAGTAACTGACGAGTACGGCTTTCTGAACCACCTTCTCACGCACCTGAACGTCCGCGGGTTCCGAGTCGCCGACGTGCCGATGCGGGCCGTCTACGGCGACGAAGAGAGCAGTATTCGATACGTGACGTTCATCAGGTTCGTCTCGACGCTGCTGTTGCGGAGTTTCCTCTGGCGGCTGCGGGTCCGGTACGTCCGGCACGAATTTCACCCCGCCGTCCTCTTCTACGCTGCCGGTTCGGTCGGTTTGCTCGCGGGCACCGCCGGATTCGTCGGCTCGGTCGTCGAAGCGGCCCGGGACGGAGACGGGTTGACAGCTTCGATGACGGCGGTGCTGACGCTTCTCGTGAGCACGATGTCGCTCGCGGCAGCGATCACGATGGACGCCGAGGAAAACGAGGCCCTCGAGGTCACCTACGACGAACGCGACTCGACGCCGACGGGCGATCGCGATCGCATCGAACGCTGAGACGATCTGCCGTGAATCAGCGCCGGTTCGACGAGGCGCTCTCACGGACCGGTCAAACAATTAATATCTACGGTTACCAGTCTCTCAGTCGATCGCGTAGGTAACGATGTCGGTTCCCTCACACGCGGGGCACTGGATCGTCCGGTCGGAGACCGACGTGCCACAGGTCCGACACTCGTGGACGACCGTCCGGTCGACGGTCCCGTCCGGTCGCCTCGACGAGTCGGTTGTCGCGTCGGTCCCCGCGTGAGCGAGAACCTCGAACAGTTTTGAAAGGCTCATAGCGCTGACGATCTGGAATACCTGAAAGACTGGCATAAGTGTTTCGCGCGTATGACCTCCATACTGGCAGTACGGCGCCTATACTGGTTTCCCGACGATCGGTCGACGACGAAAACTCGCCGGCGCGATCAGTCTCGATCCTGCAGTGGTCGCGGCCCAGCGGTCGCGGACCGACGAACCGCAGGGCGCGGTTAACAAAGCCGGCCGAACTCGCCTAGTTCGCCAGCCGAATGCACGTGCTGATTCTGACGACGAACGAGGACGCACCCTTCATGAACCAGCAGCTCGCGGCGCTCGAGCGACTCGGAGTCTCGTTTACGGTTCGGTCGGTTCCCGGAGAGACGGGTCCCGGACGGTCGCGCAGCCCCCTCGAGTACCTCAAGTTCTTCCCGACGGTCGTTCGCGAATCGCGAAACGGGTACGACCTGATCCACGCCCACTACGGGCTGACCGCGCCGATGGCGCTCGCTCAGTTCAGACAGCCGGTCGTGCTCTCGCTGTGGGGAACCGACGTCTACGGTCCCGGCGAACCGATCAGCCGATTCTGCGCGCCGTTTTGCGAGGAGGTCGTCGTGATGTCTGCGGAGATGGGACGAACTCTCGGGCGGGACTGTACGGTGATCCCCGACGGCGTCAACGTAGCGCAGTTCTACCCGATCCCGCAGGCGGAAGCCAGAGAACGAGTCGGCTGGAACGAGGAGGGATACGACGTGCTCTTCCCGTACTCGCCCGACCGGGAGGTGAAAAATCATCCGCGGGCGAGGCGAGTCGTTCGGGCCGTCGAGGAACAGATCGGAGCGCCGGTTCGGCTTCGAACGGTGTACGGAGTCGACCACGACGAGGTCGTCCACTACATGAACGCGGCCGACGCGCTCCTTCTGACCTCCGAGAGCGAGGGGTCGCCGAACTCGGTCAAGGAGGCGATGGCCTGTAACGTCCCCGTCGTCGCCGTCGACGTCGGCGACGTCGCCGATCGGCTCGACGGCGTCTCGCCGTCGACTGTCGCCACGAGCGATCGCGATCTCATCGCGGGGCTTCGAGACATCTTAGAGCGCGGCGAGCGTTCGAACGGGCGCGAGGCGGCCGCCGAGATCAGCGTCGAACGAACGGCGGCGCGGATGCTCGAGACCTACGAGCGAGCCGTTGCGAGAAAATCTTGATTCGAGTTAATAGAAGACGATGCCGACCACTTCCATCGCGAAGAACATGGTTACCCAGAGGCCCGTCGTGATGATGACGAGATAGCCGACGCCCATCGCAGCCATCCGCGGGTTACGCGGCGAGCCGAGGAACCACGCGGCGATCATGACGTAGACCGGCATCAGGATGATGCCGAAAATGAGCCAGGTCCCCGTATCCGGAAACCCCGCTGTCGGGCCTCTGCCGCCGTAGCCGTGAGTCAACACGACCTCGAGGATCGAAACGAGCGCGCGATCGACCGCGATGGCGCTCATGCTCTCACCTCCGCCATCTCGCCGCCGTCGTCCGACTCATCGTCAGTTTCGTTCTGTAAGTGTTCGATCGCGTGTAGTTCGACCACCGGGAACACCTTCGCGACCACGAGAAAGAACATGGTGACCATCGCGATCGTTCCGGTTATCGACGCCAGTTCGATCAGGCTCGGCACGTAGCTACCCGGCACGGCTTCGTAGATATCGAACGTCGGGTGCAACAACCCGTCGGCGACGAACAGGACCTTCTCCATCAACGTCGCGGCGAGCACGGCGATCGCGGCGACGACAGAGCGTTTCTTCGTGAACACCGCGGGACGGACCGCCTGAGCGAACGTGTAGATGAGCACCAGCGTCACGAGGGTCATTGCGAGGATGTAGATCGGCGTCGAAAGCTTCGCGCCGACCGCCGCGGCCTGATCGACCGGCGGCAGGAACGTGCCGCTGATGTTCTGCTGGAGCTGGAGCCAGAGAAAGAGGAGACAGAAGAAGCCGAGCCAGAGGGTGAGCCCGCGGAACACGTCGTCGCCGATGATGTGGTCCCAGTCGTAGACGTATCGGAACCCGTACGATAACAGGATGACGCCGCTGATAGCCGAGGTCAACGCGATGGTCAGAAACTGCGGTCCCTGAATCGCACCGAACCAGCCGGGCATCGACGGGATCAACGCGAACAGCCACGGGATGACGCCGCCGTGGAGCAACAGGGGCGCGAGGATGATGATCGCGAGCGCGAGCCACCAGACCATCCGCTGGACCATCCGATCCTCGCTCTCGGTGTAGCCGATCGTCATGACTTTGTAAATCGGCTCGAAGTGGCTCGGAAGGTCGTCGCGGAGACGAGTGATGTCGTACCGGAGCGTCAGCGCCAGATACGTCGTCGTGAGAATGAGATAGAGCGTGATGACGGTCACGTCCCAGACCAGCGGCGAGCTGTGGACGGTGATGTGAAAGTGACCGACGATGCTTCGGACCATCCTGTCGGGCCGTCCCAGGTGGACGATGATGTAGAACCCGGCCGCGGACAGTCCGGCGATCGTCAGGAGTTCGGCCAGTCGCGCGACCGGCATGTACCGCTCCATTCCGAGCAACCGAACGGCGGCAGAGAGGATGATACCGCCGTGGGCGATCCCGACCCACCAGATGAACGCGCCGATGTACACGCCCCACGGAACCCCGCCGCCGCTCCCCCAGTCCGAGAGGCCGGTCACGATGAGTCCACGAGAGAGCTGGTACATCCACCCAAGGAGAAACACACCGAACACGAGTCCCGCGACGGCAAACAGGACGTAATAGCCCCTCGAGGTGTCCTGAATCGGGCGCAAGATGTCCTCTCTGGTCGGTCGTTCGGTGCTCATAGCAGGTCCCCACCCACGGTTCCCTCCTCGGTGACGTTCTTTCGAGCGTCGGCGAGACGAATGGTGTCGTCGTCGTTGCTCAGGTAGCTCAGTTCGTCGTACTGAATCGGTCCCTCGACCTGCTGTGCGTTTGCTCCCGGCTCGTTGCCGATGTAGATGATGTTCGGATTCGTCCCCATCTCCTCGAGCAACTTGAACGTCGAATCGGCTTCCCCGCCGAAGTCCTCGATCAGGGCCTGGGCCTCCGCTTCTGTCATCCCGTCGTCGCCCTCCTCGGCCGGTTCCGTCTCGCCGTCGACGATGTCGATCGCTTCCTGAATATCGTCGTCGTCGTCCGCGGCGACCGCCCTCGCTCGTGCGAGCGCCGGGTTGTCCAGGTACTGTCGGGGTGGGCTCTCGGGGTCGTTCATGTCGCCGAACTGGATCGCCTCGGGCGGACACGCGTCCTCGCAGGCCGTACTTCCGACCATCTCCTCGCCCTCGTGTCCGTCCTGACGGGTTGGACAGAACGTACACTTGCTCATAACGCCGCGTGGCGCTCGGCTGTCGACGGGACGATCGCGCTCGTCGTATATGTGCTGGTCATCGATTGCGTCCTCCGGAACCTCGGGTTCCATCCACTGGAAGTAGTTAACACCGTACGGGCAGGCGACCTGACAGTACCGGCACCCGATGCAAATCGCGTAATCGGTGAGTACGAGGCCGTCACTCTGGCGCGTGTGACGCGCCGTCGTCGGGCAGACTTTCTCACACGGCGCGTCGGTACAGTGCTGGCACGGACGGATGAGTCGCTGTGCGCCCGTTTCGAGTTGCTCGTTGGGGTCCTCCCAGTCGAGGACGTACATCCAGTTCACGCCGGAATCGAGCTGATTCTCGTCGGCGCAGGCCTCCACACAGGAGAGACACCCGTCACAGGTCTCGAGATCCAGGGCCATTCCCCACTGGAGTCCCTCGTCGTCACCACCGCCCTGGGTGCCGGCGTCGACGCTCGGTTCTGGGTCGTCCGCGGTCGACCACGCGCCGAGTCCGAGGAAGGCCGCGCCCGCTCCCATCTTCTTTATGACCTCGCGGCGGTCGACATCGCCGTCGCCGTCGAAGGCCTCGAGGGCTTTCGCGAGTCCGCCACTGTCCTCGTCGCCGGACTCCATCTCGGCCAGCGCCGCCTCGGTAGGTCGATCGTCCTGACCGAATTCCTCCATCACGTCCTCGTGATACCGCTCGTGAAACTCCGCCTCGGAGAGTGTTCCCTTCGTGACGGCCATCGCGTCGCGAGCCATCTCCATGCCGAGCTCGACGTCGTACTCGGTCTCCTCGAGTGATTCCTCGAGTTCGCGTTCCCACTCCTCGCCGAGCGGGTGGAACGAATCGTCCGTTCCGTTCGACTCGTCGTCCGCGTTCATTCAGCGCTCCCTCTGGAATTCGGCTCCGCAGTCGCAGTGGGACGCTTCGTGAGACCCCAGCTGATCACGCCGAGTAACAACGCCGTGGCGACGGCCAACGTGAGCCAGCTCGTCGGCGAGGCCGCGCCGTACGCGTTGGATGCAGGGAATACTCGAGTCGTCTGGATCATCACGAGGACGAGAAAGAGGACGCCGAACATCGACGCGACGGCGACCCAGATACCGTCGTAGAATGCTTTCATGGTCTCGTCCGCATCGCGGGCACCGCTCTCGGTCTGTTCTTCCGGTGGATCCGGTTCGGTTCGGTACGTGTGACCCATGGGAACACAACCTACGTCAGCAGTTACAAAAGAACCGCGGGGAGATCCGAGGATAAATTCGAAATTAGACTGCGTTTGGGCGATGATACTGCGGCGTTATCGAGTAACGTTCAATAACACGGGAACGTCGTCAGTGTCGACATCGGCGGGTCGACCATCGGCCCGAACGACCACGGACGGGCGGCGTCACCCCACATCCGGGCAGTCGGCACACTCAAAAACAAGAGTCACTCGTCGCCCGCCAACTTCTCTCTGGGTTGCCAGAGCGCACACCAGTCTGCGGACCGTATCTGTCCGGCGACCTCCGTACACGCGCCGATCGCGTCGCCGTTGCGATCCGCGATGTAGAACGTGCAGTTGCCACACTGTGCGCCGTCTCTGGCACCGCACTCGTAGCCCGCGTTGCTCTTCGATTGCAGTTCGTCCTCGTCGGCTCGCTCGAGGCCGTCGATGCTCGGCGCGGTCGCTTCGGATTCCGGGACCTCGCCCTCTAAGACATCGAGACACCAGTCTTCGGGTCGTTGCACTGGCGGCGTTGGGTCCGCGCCAATATTGAGACAGCCAGCGAGACCGACGACCGCACCACTGCCGGCAAGTTGGAGCAATCGACGCCGCGTTTCTCGACGCTCGGAGTCGTTCATGCGGAAATCAGTCGACCGGACGTTCGAGTGCGAGCGGTATCAAGACGGTCACTGTTCCAGCGACAACGACGGGTTACTGGCCTCGACGTCCGTAAGTGCCTCGAGCGATCGACGGCACTCACTGCTGAGCCACAGACGAGCGGTCGATCGGTTCGCGTCAGCTTCACCGCCGGTATTTATAAGCACTCGATCGTAATCGGCACGTATGACGGTACTGGTCGCGTACGATAACTCGGGTCCCGCACAGAAGGCCCTTCAGTGGGCCGTCGACGAACATCCCGGCGAAGAGATCGTTCTCCTCCGCGTCATCGAAGCCGCGGGCGGTTCGACGTCCGCCGGAATCGGTCTCGCCAAGGAGAAACTCATGGAACTCCAAGAGGAGAAACACGACGAAGTCACCTCGGAGATTGCGGACGTGCTCGACGACGACGACCTCGAAGTGCGGACCGAGACGGCCGTCGGCGACCCCGCTCGAGAGATCGTCGAATTCGCCGAGGAGAACGACGTCGATCACATCCTCGTCGGAAGCCACGGTCGATCGGGCGTCTCTCGCGTACTACTCGGCAGCGTCGCGGAGACGATTGCCCGCCGCGCGCCCGTGCCGGTGACGGTCGTTCGGTAGTCGACCGAGGACGGTCGGTAGTCAATCGGAGACGTTCGAATCGGTTGGGGACCGGCTGACGAAGATGGCCCGCGCCGTGGGTAAGTAGATCCGGCCGAACGGCTCACTCGATTTCCTGTGTCTGCTCGAGAAGGGTTTCCGAATCGAAGTCGTTGAGCGCGTTAGGTTCGTCTTTGATGGTTTCGATGACGAAGCGAGAACTCGTTCTGACGACTTCGTCGATGCGCTCGTAATCGCTGATGAGTCGGTGGACCATTTCCCTGTCCGAGAGGTGCGAAATGACGACGAAATCCGTCTCGCCCATCGTGAAGTACACCTGATTGACGCCCTCGACGTCGGCGAGTTTCTCACCGACTCGCTTGTGATACTGCTCGTCGTACTCGGCGGCGACCTCCGTGATAACGGTGATGTCGAACCCCACCTTCTCGAGGTCGATGTCGTAGAGATCGTTGGTGACGATGCCGGCGTCTTTGAGCTTCGTCAGCCGGTAGTGAACCGTCGATTTCGGAATGTCGGTGTGACCCGCGATCTCGTCAGGACTTCCAGTTCCGAGTTCGGCGATCGCCTGCAAGATCTGGATGTCGCGTTGGTCCATACCGTATCCCATGGGCGAGTCGGATAAACAACATTCGAAACGAACCCCTCGAGTTGAACCACGATCAGGAGATCCGGTCTATCTGGACGGGGAGAAAACGCTCACGAAGAGAGTATCAACGGAGGACCGCAGTTTGCAGAATGTGGTTTTACACGCAACGGTTTATTAGTACGGTGTGCGATATATATTAGTATGTCTGAATTTGGGTCGAACTCGTCGGTCACCGACAGCTACGACGAGTACGTCATGCCGATCTGGAAGTCACTCGACGTGCCGGTCGAACGAGCCCACGGCTGTACGCTCGAGGACTTCGACGGGAACGAGTACCTCGACGCGTTCTCGGGGATCTCGGTGACGAACGTCGGCCACGGAAACGACGCGGTCGTCGAGGCGGCGACGAACCAGCTCGAGCGGTTCGTCCACGGCTGTTCGTACGTCCACCCGAACGAACCGGTCGCCTCGCTCGCGGAGACGATCGCGGACGTGAGCCCGGGGGACCTCCAGAAGAGCTTCTTCTGTAATTCGGGGACCGAGGCGGTCGAGGGCGCGATCAAACTCGCCCGAAAGTACACCGGTTCGACGGAGGTCGTCGCCCTCGAAATGGGGTTTCACGGCAGGACGCTCGGCAGTCTCGCGCTGACCGGGAACAACGCCTACAAACGCGAGATGGCGCCGGCGCTCAACGACGTCTTTCACGCCGGCGCGCCCTACGGCTACCGGTGCCCCCGCTGCGAGGGCGAACGGTGTACGCCGTCCTGTGCCGACGACATAGAGCACGTCATCGGAACCCACACCAGCGGGGACGTCGCCGCGGTCGTCGTCGAACCCGTCATGGGGGAAGCCGGAATCATCGTGCCGCCCGACGGGTGGCTCGAGCGCGTCCAGGAGATCGCACACGACCACGGCGCGTTGCTCGTCTGCGACGAGGTCCAGACGGGGTACGGCCGAACCGGCGAGCTGTTCGCGAGCGCGCACTTCGACGTCGAACCCGACATTCTCACCCAGGCGAAGGGGATCGCCAACGGCCTCCCGCTCGGGGCGTTCACGGCCTCGGAAGCGGTCGCCGACGCGTTCGACGCCGGCGATCACCTCTCGACGTTCGGCGGGAATCCCGTGGCCTGCGCTAGCGCACTCGCGACGATCGACCAACTGCGAGGCGGGATCGTCGAAAACGTCCGAGAACAGGGCCGATGGCTCGAGTCGGAGCTGGACTCGCTCGAAGGGGCCCACGACGCGGTCGGCCAGACGCGGGGGCTCGGGCTGATGTGGGGGATCGAACTCGTAGACCCCGAGAAGACCGGCCCTCGCGGCGTCGCACCCGCACCCGACGCCGACCTCGCCGCGTCGGTCCGCGACCACCTCCGCGATGAATCGGGCGTCGTCATCGGCGTCGGCGGCTACTACAAGAACGTACTGCGACTCCAGCCGCCGCTGTCGATGACGCGCGACCAGCTCCAGCGGGTGGTCGAAGCACTCGAGCGAGCGCTTGAGGCGGTCTGAGCTCACTTGAGCGAGCGGTTGATCGAGATTCGGTTCCGGTCGTCACGCGTGGCGTGAACTGAATCCAACTGGAAATCACAGGGTAGCTTTAACAGCCAATAGAACACAGTATATTACACCGTGTTCGAGAAGGTTCTTATCGCCAATCGCGAGGAGATCGCGGTCCGGATTATGCAGGCCTGCACCGAGTTGGACATCGAGGCCGTCGCCGTCTACAGCGATGCCGACGAGGACGCAAAGCACGTTCGCCTCGCGGACGAGGCCTATCGCGTCGGGGGTTCGAAAGCCGCCGACAGCTACCTCGATCAGGAGTCCCTGCTCGAGGCCGCACGCGAGGCCGACGTCGACGCGATCCACCCGGGCTACGGGTTCTTGGCCGAGAACGAATCGTTTGCCGCGAACGTCGAATCGAGCGGGTTCGAGTGGATCGGGCCGCCGAGCGACGTGATGGCCGATTTCGGGGAGAAGACCAGAGCCCGGAAGATCATGTCGGCGGCCGACGTGCCGGTCGTGCCCGGAACGACCGACCCCGTCACCGATCCAGAGGCGGTGGCGGCCTTCGGCGAGGAACACGGCTACCCGGTCGCGATCAAGGCGGACGGCGGTGGCGGGGGTCGGGGACTCAAAATCGTCCGCGAACCGGACCAGATCGAGGAGAAATTACGGGAGGCGATTCGCGAGGGCGAGGCTTACTTCGACAATCCGAACGTCTATCTCGAGCGCTTTCTCGAAGCCCCGCGTCACATCGAGGTGCAGGTGATCGCCGACGAGCACGGAACCGTCCGACACCTCGGCGAGCGAGACTGCAGCGTCCAGCGCCGCCAGCAGAAACTTCTCGAGGAGGCGCCGGCGCCGGGTCTCGACGACGACACTCGAGAACGCCTCTGCGAGGCCGCCTGTCGCGGGGTCTCGAGCGCCGACTACGTCAACGCCGGGACGGTCGAGTTCCTCTACGACGACAGTACGGGCGAAAGCGACGACGGCGAGTTCTACTTTCTCGAGGTCAACGCCCGGATTCAGGTCGAACACGGGGTCAGTGAGGAGCTGACCGGCATCGACCTCGTGAAGTGGCAACTGCGCGTCGCCGCGGGAGAGCGCCTCTCGTTCGAGCAGGACGAGGTCGAACACCGCGGCGCTGCGATGGAGTTTCGACTCAACGCCGAGGATCCGGACAACGACTTCACTCCCATTCCCGGAACGCTGTCGACCTATAACCCGCCGCGTGGCATCGGCGTCCGGGTCGACGACGGCGTCGATGAGGGCGACGCGATCACGCCCTTTTACGATTCGATGTTCGGCAAGGTGATCGTCACCGGGGAGGACAGGGCCGAAGCTATCGCCCGCGGTAAGCGAGCGCTCGCCGAAATCGAAATCGAAGGGATACCGACGACGATTCCGTTCCACCGCCACATTCTCGAGGACGAGGGCTTTCTCGAGAACCGACACTCGACGACGTACGTCGAGGAGGAGTTGCTCGAGGAGTGACGAACGTATCGTGAGCCCCTCATGGCGAGAGACTCACACGAGGGGCCCTGAGTGTTGTTCAAACTCGTACCGACACCGAGTGGTCGATAGATTGCCCAGCGTACTACCTGAAAACATCAACTATCGGTATTATCTCTGAGATAGAGTATCGTAACCCCGCTGGTGAGACCGATCGTAGCTCCTTCGACGACTGCACCAGTCAACGAACCGTCGAAGAGAAGTGTATGAACCGCACTGGCGACTACTATCCCGACGACGACGTTCATAAAAACGAACAGCAACGGATTCCCTTGATCGAAACGGCGTCGCACGTTCATACGTCATTCACAAACTTCGACAATGAATACGTTTTTTGTATCGAGACATTCATCGATTCGAAAAACTGCTATCGAGCGTTCATCCCACGTGTTTTGTGATAGCGATAGAAGGTAACTCGATTTGGTCTGCTCAGACGACCTCAGGAAGCGACGCGAGTTCGATGTCGTTATCCTCGAGTCGATCGTGTATCTCCTCGAGAATCGCGACGGCGTTCGGATTGTCCCCGTGAATGCAGATGCTGTCGGCGGGGATATCTATCTGCTCGCCGTTTGCGGCTTCGACGACGCCTTCCGTCGCGATGGAGACGAATCGATCGGCGACGAGGGAGGGATCCCGGTCGCCGACCTGCTTTTCGACGATCAGCGATCGATCGGCGCGGTAGTCGAGGTCGATATACCCCTCGAAGACGGCCTGCAGGCCCTCGACGTCCCGTGCGACCTCGTAGATGTTCATATCGGTCGCGAGATAGATGAGGTCCGGATCGACCTCGAGCATCCCCTCCATGACGGCGCGGGCGTGTTCGTCGCTATCGGAGAGCATCGAGTACATCGCGCCGTGGGGTTTGACGTGTTGGACGCTCGCGCCGTGCCGGCGGGCAAACCCCATCAGCGCGCCGAGTTGATAGACGACGTAATCCCGGAGTTCCTCGGGGGTCGCGTCCATCGTTCGGCGCCCGAATCCCATCTTATCCGGGAGGCCAGGGTGGACGCCGATGCCGACATCGTGTTCGGCGGCGAGTTCGACCGTCTCGCGCATGACGTGTGGATCACCCGCGTGGTAGCCGCCGGCGATATTCGCCGACGTGATGTAGGGCATGACCCCCTCGTCGTTGCCCATCTGCCAGTTGCCGAAGCTCTCGCCCATGTCGCAGTTGATGTCGATGGCGGTCATAGTCGTATTTCGACCGCAAACGACATTATAGCTTGTGTCGGGGTAGCAAATCTCGAGGGGAGAGGCCCGGGGTCACTCGAGCGTCGCGATCGGCTGATCGGCTTCGATCTCGGCTTCGTTTTCGACGTGGAACTCGGTGATCGTCCCCGCCTCCGGCGCTTCGATGTCGTGGAAATTCTTCATTACTTCGACGAGGCCGATGGTGTCTCCCTGCTCGACCTGGTCGCCCGGTTCGACGAATAGCGCTTCGTCCGGATCCGGCCGTCGGTAGAAGACGCCCGGCATCGGCGAGTTGATGGTTGTTGTGTCAGTCATTGTAGTTAGTAGGTAGTGATGGTGGTTTCGTATACTGGTTCTGGAGCGGTCGCGTGGACTCGGTTTCCGATTCACCGGCTGGGCGTGTCATCCCGAGCATCTTAGCTATCGCCCGAGAGCACCGCCTCGATCTCGTCGAGTCGTTCTCGGCTATCGGTTCGAGCCGAAATAGCGGCTTCAACGTCGACCGGTTCGAACGTGACCGTCTTGTGCGTTTGTCGCTGTGCGAGCAGTCCGCGATCGGCGCTGATGACGGTGCCGACGGTCGCGTAGCCGCCCCCCGTCACCGCGTCCTGCATGAGGACGATGGGCTTCTGGGGCACCTGAATCGAGCCGACCGGATAGCCGAGGTCGACGACGTTCGAGGGGTTCGTCCCCGCGCCGAACGGTTGCTCGCGCTCCTCGAACTCGATGTCGGGTCCCTCGAGTCGGTAGCCGGTTCGATCGGCTTCCGGCGAGACCGTCCACTCGGCGTCACAGAGGGTTTCCCTCGACTCCTCGGTGAGCCGATAGTCGGTAAGTCCCACGACGATCCGGACGGTGTCTTCCGCGGCGTAGTCCGGGACGTACTCCGCGGGCAGTTCGGTTCCGACCAGCGCCGTCGGGTCTCCGCCGTCGACGTGCTCGTTCGCGTCCGCCTCCGTCGAACCGATCTCGAGTCGATCTCCCTTCTCGAGTCCGCGCCCCTCGTGACCCCCTATTCCGACGAGCGTGTACGTCGATCGGCTTCCCATCACCTCGGGAACGTCGATCCCGCCGGCGACGGCGAGGTAGGCCCGCGCCCCGTCGGTCGCGAACGCCACCTCGAGTTCGTCGCCCGCCTCGACGGCCACCGTTTCCCACATGCCGATCGGCTCCCCGTCGAGACTGGGCGACATGTCCGCGCCGGTGATCGCGACGACGGCGTCCTCCCGAAACGTCGCCGTGATTCCCTGGTAGGTCATCTCGATCGTCGCCGCGTCCGCGTCGTTCCCGACGAGGAAATTGGCGACGCTGTGTGCGTAGGGATCCATCGCACCCGATGGCGGCATCCCAATGTGGTAGTTGCCGGACCGGCCGCGGTCCTGTATCGTACTCGAGATGCCGCCGTCGCGGATTTCGATCATTGGATCCCCTCCACCAGCCGGTCGTTGTACGCGTGCGGGTCGGCGAAGAACTCGTCGGGGGAGAACTCGACCCGTTCGTAGGTGTACTCGTACGTGCCGGCTTCGACCTCCTCGCGGATCGCGTCGTACTCCGCGCGATCGATGGCGCGGTAGTTCAGGATATCGCCCGGATTGGGAAAGACGATCGACTCCGTGAAGTCCGGAAGCTCCTGATCGACGTCGAGCACTTCGACCGGCGTGCGCCCGTACAGCTGATAGCCACCCGCGCCCTGTACGGGGTAGATGACCGAGAACGCGCCGCCGAACCCGACCGCCCGACTCGGCGTGTCGGTTCGGGGCTCGACGTACTTCGGAACCTCGAGTTGCTCGCTTCGGGGCACCATCTGGAAACACCACGGGAGGCCGGGAACGAACCCGACCATCGTCACCATGTGCGGCGCGCCGACGAACGCCTCGAGGAACGCGTCCACCGAGTCGAAACCGTTCAGCTGCGCGGAGTACTCGAGGTCAGTCCCGTCGGGGTCCTGATGGCGGTCTCGAAACTCCATGAGCGTCTCGTGGGTCCACGGATCCTCGAACAGGACCGGCACGTCGATGACGCGCGTCTCCCACTCGTACTCCTCGAGGTCGATCTCCGATTCGATCGTTTTCAGTCGCGCTATCAGATCGTCGGGGTGGATCACTTCGGGGTCGATTCGAAGCATGTACGAGGCGTTGCCGGGGCAGTTCTCGACGACGCCCTCGATCTCTTGTGCAGCGACCTGCTGGGTGATCGCCATCGCCTTGAAATTGGCGGTGAAACTCATCGCCTCCGCGAGTTCGACGAAGACGAAGTCGTCGGCCCCGTACTCGTAACGGGGATCGGGAAGCGCGGCTGGGGTGATTTGCTCGGGGGCCATACTGTGTGACGCTAATTCATGCCACGAAGATTAAAGATATTGGTGTAGAGTCTATATTTCGACATGATGCCCAACCTTATACAACAGTCACGGGGAGAAATCGACTAGCTCGAGCGATACCAGGCCATCGCCTCGGGGACGTGTTCCTCGAGCGGGTCGTAGTCGTAGCCGAGTTCGTCGCGAGCCCTCTCCGAGGTGTAGTAGAGGCGTTTGGTCGCCAGGCGAGCCATCTCTCGGTCGAAGGGGAACACTCGAATCCCCGAAACCGCCCCGACCGTTTCGACCACGGGGCCGGCGGCGTGAATCGCCGCCGCCGGTACCTCGAGCGGTGCGCGATGACCACCGGTGCAGTGGGCGATCCGCGATATCGCCTGCTCGAGCGTGAGATTCTCGCCCCCGAGGATGTAGTGAGCGCCGTTCTCCCCGCGTTCGAAGGCGGCCACGACGCCGTCGACCACGTCGCTCACCCCGACGATGCTCAGTCCGCCGGGGAGATAGACCGCCATCGCCGGATCGGTCGCCATCGCGAGCAACTGCGTCGTGAACGTCTCGTCGCCGGGCCCGAAAATCGACGTGGGATGGACGGTGACGGCCTCGCCACCGGCGCTCGCGTAGTCGTCGACGAGCTCCTCCGCCTCGGCTTTCGATGACTGGTACGCGCCGACCGGCGGGACCACGTCGGTTTCGTCGGCGACCCCGCCGTCCTCGGACGGTCGTCTCGTCCCCGCCGTGCTCGTGAACACCAGCCGACCCGGGTCGACGTCCGCGTGTCGACACGCCTCGAGCAGTCGTCGGGTGCCGCCGGCGTTGACGCGCTCGACCGTCGCCGCATCGGCGCTCCAGAGGCCGATCCCCGCCAGATGGAAGACGGCGTCAGTCCCGTCAACGAGCGAGCGAAGCGTGCGGTCGTCGAACAGATCCCCGACGTGCCACTCGAGCGAATCCGCGAGCCCGCCGCGATCCGAGGTGGGGCGCGCGAGCCCCCGAACCGTCCAGCCGTCGGCGAGGAGGCGCTCGCACAGGTGGGTGCCGAGAAAGCCGGTCGCGCCGGTGACGGCGGCCGTCTTCGTCATCGATCCACCTCGAGTTGCGGCGGGACGGCGTCCCCGCTGACCATCGCGTACAGCCCGTAGGCGGCGGAAACAGCGGGGTGGGTCGACGTTCGCGGCGGCAGTCCGCCCGACGGAACGCGATCCCGAAGCTCCTCGAAGTCACAGCCGGTGACCCGCACCGACGATTTCCCCGGTCCGAGTTCCGCGGCCAACGCGTCGTCGTCGTTAACGTCGCGTCCGAGCAGCGTCGTTCCGATCGTATCCAGCGCGATCGCCTCGCCCGTAAACAGCGTCCGCGCGGCGAACGGCTCGCCGGCGAAGGCCGTCGTCGCGTCGAGGATCGACAGCGACGGGTCGATGACCTTCAGCGCCGCTCGAGCGCGCTTGTTCGCCGGGACTTCCGTCCCCTCGAGGCCGGCCTCGACGTGGCGGCCGAGCGTCCGCATAACGCCGGCGACCGGCCCCGCTTCGTCGGGCCGAAGCGTCGGGACGACCACTATCGAGGTGTCAAGAAGCACATCGGGAACCGACAGCTCGAGCGATTTCGGCCGATCGGGGAGTGAAACGGCGACCCGGGAGTCCCGTTCGGCCGCGAGGTCGCATACCCGACAGTCGAAGCGGTCCTCGAGCGCGCCATAGCCGAGGTAGTCGACCGTCCGCTCGAGCGCGATCGAATCGTGACTCGAGCCGGCGATCGCGAGGTCGCTCGAAGTCCCTTCGGCGAGGCGGGCGACGACCGCTCCGACGACGGCCGGATCCGTCACCATGCCAGTCGAGGGGTGGAACGGGTAGTGAACGTCGGGAACGACCGTGATCTCGTCGGCGTCGACGAGACGTTCGTCGACCGGGTCGAGCAGTTCGCGGACGGGTCGTTCGAGTCTGGCCATCCGCGCGTCGATATCCGGGATCCAGTTGGCGCGGTGGGGTCCGGACCGCGGTCGCCCAACGGTAACCGGTCCGTCGACCGAAACGCCGACGGTCGCCCGGGAACGATCACGGTCGATCAGGGCGCTGTGAACCGTCATCGATCGGGGGCGGTTCACGAAACCACCTCCACCGACTCGGCTTCCGGGCAATCGTCGGCTGCGAATCCGTAAGCCGTCTCGACGAGCTCGAGCGTTCGTCGGCCGTCCTCGCCGGTCACGGGCGGCCTCTCGCCCGCCCGAATCGCCTCGACGAAGTCCGCGAGGGCGTCGTAGTGCGCCTGAAGGTAGAACGTCGGTCCGTACACGTCCGGCTCGCCGCCGGTCACGCGACTCACGACGTTCGAGAGCGCCGAGAGCGCAGCGCTTCCGTAGAAGTTCGTGGGCAGGAACTCCTCGCTTTCAATCGTCCCCGTGATCCCCTCGAGGCGAACGTTGGTGTTGACCTCAGGGAGTTCCTCCCACTGGTAGGAGCCACAGTGAAGCGTGATCGCCGTTCCCGTCTCGGACGCCTCGAGAAGGACCGTCGCGGCGTCCTCGACCGGAACCTCGAGCGTCGAGTCCACCGTCGCGTCCCTGATCTCGAGCGGCCCGAAGGTCCACTCGAGGTAGTCGAAACAGTGGACGCCCAGTTCCATCAGCGACCCGCCGCCGGCCGCGTCCGGATCGAGCGGCCAGGCGGGCGGCGCGTCTTCGACGGGCGGCCGACCGAGCGGGCCGTCGTTGACGCGAACCATCGATGCGTGGGGAACGTGACCCACCCGCCCGTCGTCGTAGGCACCCTTGAGTTCGCGGAGGTCCGGCTGGTAGCGCAGCGTGTGATCGACGCCGACGCGAATCCCCGCGTCGGCGGCTACCTCGAGCATTTCGTCCGCCTCTGTCGTCGACCGAGCGAACGGTTTCTCGACGAAGACGTCGACTCCCACGTCCGCCGCGGCTTCGACCGCATCTCGGTGCAAAAACGGCGGTAACGCGACGACCACCGCGTCGAGCGTCTCCGCCTCGATCAGTGTCTCGTAGTCGTCGTACACGCGGGTCGCGCCCGCCGCGGTCGCCCGATCGCGATTCGCCGGGACCGCATCGGCGGCCGCAACGACGTCGACGCCCGCCATCGCGTGCGCCGATTTGAGGTGAACAGTACCGATGTTGCCGACTCCGAGCACGCCGAGTCGAACCGGATCGGCGCCGAAGAATCGTCGTCGAATGAAAGCGCGCATCTCCTCGAAAACGGACCGCAAGCGGGCTTTGTTATCGCTCGCTTACCGTTTGTCGACTCGAGGTAGGAATCGGTTTCTGCGGTTACGGGCTCGACTGCGTGGACGCTGGCCGGCTTGGCTGGGCCGTCGGCGCCGACTCACGAAAACGGTCGGCGATGTCACCCATCGTCTCGACGACCAGGTCCGTCTCGCTGCGACGCCGCTCGACGTACTCGAGAATCGCTCGCATCCGCCGGTCGTCGCGCTCGTGCGTGAGGTTGTTCGGGTGCAACCACATGTGAAAGACGCCGTCGCGGCTGGCCGCCTGATCGATACCGCGTCTCGCCAGGACCACCATCGGATCTGCCCACACCGACTCGGCGATCGTCCTGGCCGACCCCTCGAAGCCGAAACAAAACAGCGACGCCGGAATGTCGACCAGCCCGTACTCGTCGATCGACGGCTTGACCAGCAGGGATCGGTCGGTCAGGACCGAGTCGACGACGCCGCGAGCGCCGTCGGCCGTCGGCGACCGTCCACGGTACGCCGCGATCCCGTGTTCAGCCAGTACGTCCCGATGGCCGACGCCGTTTCGCGGGTAGATAAACGAGTCGATCGTCTCTCCCCACTCCGCCGCGATCTCGACGCTGCGAGCGATTTCCGCCTCGGCGAGCGTCCTCGAGGTGGCCGGATTGTCGAACAGCACGTGCGAAAACGAGTGGCTCGCGAACTCGTGGTCCGGCCCGCTCGAGAGGATACCCTCGACGAGGTCCCGGCCGTATCTGAGATCGGGGCGGTCGCGCCACTCGGTTCGCTCGCGCTCGAACCAGCCCGCCGGCGCGGGATGGTCCGCGTGCTCGCCGTCGCAAGACTCGAGCATCAGGTGGCCGACGACCGCCCACGTCGCCGGAATATCGTACTCGGCGAACGAATCGAGCATCGCGCGCCAGCCGCTTCGCCCCGACTCGAGGCGAGTCGTCGGCGGGGACTCGAGGTCGTGGAATCCCCAGCCGAGCTCGGCGTCGAGCGAGATTACGACGCTTCCCATCCACTCCACCAACCGGAATTCATACGTGTTCGTTCCCGTCCGACGGTATTGTTATGGAGAACCTGTATTCGTCCTGTGCCGGGCGAGTAGCGTCGTCGAGAAACTCCGGCCGATGGTCTGCTGTTCGGCCCGGTACGTCCGGTTCAGCCGCTCCCCTCGCACGCGTTCGCCGTCGTTTCCCGGTGCAATCCGCACATAACAAAACCGTCGTCTCACCACCACACCCACAGCGGGCGTCAGTGACGCCTCAATATCATCATGAGCGGACACACTTCGACATCTCAGCGAGCGTTCGTACTCGGTCTCGACGGCGTTCCCTGGAGACTCATCGAACGGTGGACGGACGACGGCGAATTGCCCAACTTCGAACGGATGCGAACGGAGGGTGCGGCGGGCACGCTCGAGAGTACCCGCCCGCCCACGACGCCGCTCGCCTGGCCCTCGATCGCCACCGGAGTCTGGCCCGACAAACACGGCATCTACGGCTTTCAGAACCTCTCTCGTGGCTATTCGCACGAAATGTACACGAGCAGGGACTGCAAACAGCCGCCGCTCTGGGAGCAGCTGTCCCCGGCCCACGTCGGTAACGTCCCGTTGACGTATCCGGCCACCGAGATCGACGGGACGATGGTTACGGGGATGATGACGCCCTCGACGGAAAAGGAGTTCACGCACCCGCCCGAACTCGGCGACGAGATCGCCAGTCGCATCCCCGGCTACGAGATCAGCCTCGACTACCCCGAGTACGCCGATCGCCTCGATGAGTTCGAAGTCGCCGTCACCGACATCCTCGAGAAGCGCCGGAACCTCATGCGCCTCCAGATGGAACACGCGGACGACTGGCAGCTTTTCTTTTTCGTCTACACGGCGCCGGACCGGTTCCAGCACCTCGTCTGGGATATGGACAGGCTATGCGAACACTACAAGAAACTCGACGACATGCTCGGCGAGGTGATGGCGTACACTGACGAACACGACGCGGATCTGTACGTCGTCTCCGATCACGGCTTCGGGCGGATCGATCGGCTGGTCTACGTCAATCACGTCCTCGAGCAGGCCGGCTACCTCTACAGACGCGAAGACGAGGGCACTCGCGGCGCGCTCGCGAACCTCGGAATCTCCCGCGAGAAAGTCACGGGGCTGCTCGACCGGGTGGGCATCTCCGAGGAGCGACTCGTCCAGTCGCTGCCGCGGACGCTCGTCGATTCGGTCGCCCAGCAGATCCCCGGGGACCACGCGCTCTACGACGTCGACTACGAGCGGACCGTCGCGTTCGTCCACGACGCCGGCAACTGCTACATCAACGACACCGAGCGCTTCGAGAAGGGGATCGTCGATCCGGCCGACGTGCCCGCGTTGAAAGCCGAGCTGATGGACCTCTTCGAATCGGTCACGAACGAGCGCGACGAACAGGTGCTCCGAGTCTTCGACGGCGACGACTTGTTCCCCAACGACCCGGGCTCGCCGAACTTCATCGTCAACGGGAAAGACGGCTACGAATCCCGAAACTCGATCACCGACGAACCGTTCGGCGACACCGGATCGACCGCGGCGAGCCACCGAAGCACGGGTATCGTCCTCTGTCGTGGTCCGTCGATCGAACCCGGCGGCGAACTGCGGGGCGCGCGCGTCGTCGACATCGCGCCGACGCTGCTTCACGGCATCGGCGAACCCGTTCCAGCCAACGCCGACGGACGAGTCCTCTTCGACGCGTTCCGCGACGATGCGCCCGCCTCGAGAACTAAAGTAGAGCGTTCCGACGTGACGCGCTCGACGGACGGCGAGGCGGTCGACGACGACTTTACCGACGTCGAGGATCGTCTCAAGGGCCTCGGATACATGGAGTGAGTGCGCTCGAGGCGCGATCGAGGTAGTGATCCCGAGTACTCGCGCTGGGACGAAATCACAGTACTTCTCAACAGATAGTATTACGCGACTGCGCGGAGGTGCGCGCGTACAGCGCGGTAGAGATCGTCGTAGGAACGGAAGTCGTCGGTCGTCACGTGCCACCGACTCGAGACGGCGTCGATCATCGAGCTGTCCACGTTCGATTCTTCCGAAGTGTGTTGCAGTTTTATCGTTCGGAGTGACAGAGCGATCACCGCACCCGTCGAGCGCCCGCCTTCGCCGCGTTCCAGACGGGATAAACCGTATTGTAGACGCTGTTCGGTGCGTTTCGCGCGCCCGCTCGGAGGAGTCGGTGGTGGAGCGGCGATCCCGACTCCGCGACCAGTTCGTCGAGGTCGGCCTCCGAGAGCCACGCGAAGAAAGCCCGCTCGGCGGGACTCGAGGGGGCGGTTTCGCGAACCGTCTCCCGAATGTCTTCCCACATGTATCGCTCGTCTAAGCCCAGTATCCAGTTGCCGTTTTCGAATGCCGATCGAACGTCGTGGTAGTCCTCGTCCGCGAACGGGTAGCCGTGGGCGGCTGGATCGAGTCCGGCCAGACGAAGCCCGACCGCGGTTCGATAGCACTTCTCGCATTCACCGCAGTTTCCGTCCATTCGGACGTTACAGGTCTGTAACTCGAGTCGGGAGGCGTCCGGATCGGCGGTGGGGTCGTCGACGTACGAGGCGATCAGTTCGAGTCGTTCCTGACGGGTGAGGTCGTAGCAGTCGTGGTGACAGCCGGTCCCCGTCCAGCGGACGTAGTCGTCGATGTCCGGGCGAGAGCCCCACTCGAGGTCGATACCCTCCCAGTGGGTCGCGGCGACGTAGAGGTCTTCGATCCCGCGCGCGTAGGCCATCGGTGCACAGAGGCCGAGCAAGCCGAGTCCGTGGCCGACGGAGCTGTACCACGCGCCGTCGACGTGGCGTTTGTAGTGGGCGAGCAACATCGGGTGATCGAGCGCCGAGAGCATGTTCGATTCGATAAAGGCCGTCTCGAGGTCGCGCTCGGCGGCGAAATTCCCGACGCGCGAGCGCAGGGTCTCCCAGTCCTCGTCGTCGCTCGCGTCGGGCGTGATCGTCCACCCTCGGATGCTGATAAGCGTGGGATCGTCCGCCCGGTGACCGACGTAGGAGGCGGTCGAATCGACGCCGCCGGTGAACAGGAGCCCTGACTCCTCGCCCGCTGGCGGATCGACGGTCGTCGCGTTTCGCGCGTAGAGCGTGCCGCCCTCGAGAAAGTCGTGCATCGAGAGCAGCGAGGCTTTGACGTCCTCTAATGCCCGCGCGAAGGTCGCGTCGACGTCGTCGACGTAGACGTCGGCTCCCTGGGCCCACGCGACCGGACAGACGTGTGCGAGCACCGGAACGGCGAGGATCCCTTCGGGGACGGCCTCGATCGAACAGTCGTACTTCGTTCGAAACGACTTACCGGTGAAAAACCGCTCGAGGTCGCTCGAGGGCCGAATCGAGGCCTCGAGCGTGTCGTCTTCGGCGGTCACCGAGTCGATGATGATGGCGGACATTGTTGGGTAGTGACGAGACCGTTGAGTCCCGTTCGAGTCGATAACTGTCACCACAACTGGCTACTAAAACAGCCAGTATCGTTACACAGTCAACAGATCTGAAAGACGATCGTAGCATTCGATGGGGCGACGTACAGGCGGTTCAATACCGACCTACAGCGGACAACGTAGTCGGGGAGAAACGAACGGTAACTGAAATCAAACGGGTGCCGTACTGTTCTTTTTATTGATGCATCTGTGGTAACAGTGTGTCAGAGCGACGCCCGCCCGGCGGGAACCGACGATCGAATCGTCGCAGTTCGTCGCCGGATTCGGTGACGAACGGCCTGACGTCACCCATTCCTTTCGAGAGAGTGTGTTCGCGCTGACTATCATCAGGTATGAGCCCTATAACAAACCAGTCATCCCTGTTCAACTCGCCACCGATGGCGCTCCATATGGAAAGCAGCGACCGAATCGAAACGGGCGATCGACGATGAAACGAGCCGCACTCGAGATCGTCCTCGCGATCGGATATCTCGCCGTTGCTGGGGCCGCGCTCGTCGCTCGAGCGAACCCCGCAGACAGCTACGAAGTGTCTCTCTACGCGGCGACGCCGGAACTGACCTGGATCGGGGTCGGGATCGCCCTCGCGATCGCGGTCAGTACGACGCTCGCGTGTCGGGGACGGTACCAGGGAGTCGCGATCGGACTGGGTGCCTGTGCCGTGACGACGATCGTCGGGCTTCCGCTGATCAGAAACTACCAGTTCGCGGGGGTCGGCGACGCCCTCTCGCACCTTGGCTGGACGCGTGACATCGTCACGGGCAACCTGTTCCCGCACGAACTGCTCTATCCCGCGTTGCACTCGATCGCATCGACGATTCACTTCGTCGGCGGGGCCCCGCTCGAGCGCGCCGTCCTCTTGATGGTCGTCGTGTTCTTCGTCCCATTCCTGATTTTCGTTCCGTTGACGGTTCGCGAACTCTCGGGGAACGGACTCGCGATCGGTATCGCGGCGATCGTCTCGTGGGTCGTCCTGCCGATCAACAACGTCGGCACGCACATGGGCGCCCACACGAACTCGAACGCGCTGTTTCTCGTCCCGGTCGTTCTCTTCGCGCTCATCGCCTACCTGCGACGCGGCGACGACCTCGAGCGACTGCCGTTCGGTCTCTCGTCGTTCAGCGCGTTGCTCATCCTCACGAGTCTCGCATTGCTGTTCGTCCATCCCCAGCAGCTCGCGAGCGTCGTCGTCCTCATCGGCTCGGTTAGTGTCATCCAGTATCTGGCCCGGTGGCGATTCGAGGATCATCCGATGGTCGATCATCCGACGACCTACGCGCACACGATCGTACTCGGGCTGATCGGCGGCGTGTGGGCGTTGAGCAACGAGCGGTTTCGCGACGCATTCGGTGGGCTCGTCAGCGGAATCATCTCCCAGGACGTCGGCGCCGGATCGACGGTGGCCCAACGAGGGTCGTCGTTGACCGAAGTCGGCGGGAGCCTCGCCGAACTGTTCGTCAAAATGTTTCTCGAGGCCGCCATCATCGGCGCGGTCGTCGGTATCTTCCTGCTCGTTATGTGGTTTGGGTGGACGAACATCGATCGCGAGACGAAGGCGTTCTGTACGTACTTCGGGCTGGCGCTGATTCCGCTGGGCGGCATGTTTCTGGTGTATTTCGTCGGGACGCCGACGATGGCGTTCAGACAGGTCGGCTTCATCTACGTCGTCATCACGATTCTGTCCGGCGTCGCGATCGCACACGTGACGACCGGGCTCTCGAACGTCGTCACGACACCCGGTGCGAACGCGCTGGTCGCGACGCTGCTTGCGGCGTTCGTAATCCTCGGTTTGATGACGGTCTACGCTTCGCCGCTCATCTACCAGCCGAACCAGCACGTGACCGACGCGCAGATGAACGGCTACGAGTCGAGTTACGTCCACGAGGTCGAGGATCGCCCACACGCCGGCTTCGGGGCCGATCCGTTCCGGTTCGATCACGGGATCAACGGCGTCGAGTCGGACCGGGTCTCCTCGTCGCCGTTCGAGAGCGGCGTCGTCAACGGAAGTGCGTTCGAAAGCGGGAATTACAGCGGGGCCTACGACGGCCACGACTACTACTTCGTCGTCTCCGAGTACGACACGACGCGCGAACTCGAGGTGTACGACGAACTCGACTACAGCGAGGAGTCCCTCGAGGGAATCGAGCGGTCGCCGAGTGCGAACAAGGTCATCTCGAACGACGAGTTCCGGATGTATGCCGTCACTGCGGGCGGTGAATAACGCCGTACTGCGGCCCGGATATCGAAACGCGTGCATAACAAAGCCGGAATCGGCCTTCCACGGTGATACGACAATGCCTGCTCTTGAGGACGTACGCGTGTTGGATTTGACGAGGGTCCTCGGTGGCCCGTACGGGACAATGTTGTTGGCCGACCTGGGCGCCGACGTCATTAAAATCGAACCGCCCGGCGGCGATTTCGTCAGGGAAACGCCGCCGTTTCACTCCGACGACGACGAGTTCGGCGGGTACTTTCAGAGCATCAACCGCGGCAAACGCAGCCTCGAGTTGGACTTCACCGAGGAGGACGATCGAGACGAGTTCCGATCCCTCGTCGAAAAGGCCGACGTCGTCGTCGAAAACTTCCGCGTCGGAACGATGGAGAAGTTTGGCCTCGAGTACGAACGCCTCGCCGAGATCAACCCGCAACTGGTCTACGCGTCGATGCGCGGCTTTGGCGACCCACGAACCGGCTCGAGTCCGAAGCAGGCCGAACCGGCGTTCGACCTCGTTGCCCAGGCGCTTGGCGGCGTGATGCACCAGACCGGCTCGGAGGACGGACCGCCGATGAAAGTCGGCTTCGGTGTCGGCGACATCTTCACGGGCGTGTTACACACCGTGAACATTCTCGCGGCGCTGCACTATCGCGAACGCACCGGCGTCGGCCAGTTCGTCGATACCGCGATGTACGACGCGATGGTGAGCCTCGCAGAGCGGGCCGTCTACCAGCACTCCTACACGGGAGAGGTCCCAAAGCGGCAGGGAAACGCCCACCCGACCCTGTTTCCCTACAACGCGTTCGAAGCCGAAGACGGTTACGTGGTCATCGCGGCCCTCGGCGACAACCACTGGCGCGGGCTCTGTGAGACGATGGATCGACCGGAGTGGATCGTCGACTATCCACACGCAAACGATCGATTGGCGAATCGGGACGACCTCAGAGATTCGATCGAGAAGTGGGTCTCGACGCGAACGACCGACGAAGTCCTCTCGGCGCTCGAGGGGGACGTGCCCTGCGGCCCCGTACAAGACATTAGCGACGTCTACGAGTGCGAACACGCCCAGCGCAGAGAGATGCTCGTCGAGGCGGACCTCCCACACACCGACGAGACCGTTACGATCGCAGGCACGCCGATCAAGATGGCCAAAACGCCCCCCGAGCCTGGAGACCGGGCCCCGCTTCTCGACGAACACCGATCGGAACTGCTCGAGGCCGACTCGCTCTCGAACGCGGACCTCGAGGATATCTACCCCGGACGCGTCGAGGTGTCGGACGGGAGCAGTCACGACAGATAATATACGTATGGCCTCGAACGACCCCCAGACCGACGAGCAAGACGAGACCGCGAACACAGGAACCGATCGAGTCGCCGGCGGGTCGATAGAATCCGACGACGGCCGTGGCGACCGCGACGAACGCAGGGGACGCGAGAACCAAGCGACGGACGATCGAACGACCGGCAGGTCCGATCGCGAAACCGCGAGCGAGGACGGAGACGACGATCCGTACGAGATTCGGCTCTACGAACCGTCGGACCGCGCCGGTTTCCTCGAGTTGTACGACCTCGTCTTCGGCGACGTCGACGGGGAGTGGTTCCGCTGGAAGTACGAGGACAACCCCTACGTCGACCACGTCCCGATCGTGCTCGCGACCCATGAGGGGTCGATCGTCGGGACCAAGCCCTGTTTCGTCCTCGAGTTGCGCGCCGACTCGAAGACGTTTCGCGGCTACCAGCCGGCGGACGTTATGGTCCATCCGGACCACCGTCGACGCGGCCTCTACTCGCGGACGACCGAGCGGATGAAAGAGTACTACCGCGCACGCGATCCGGAGCTGTTTTTCAACTTCCCGAACCCGGCGACGCTCTCGGGAAGTCTCAAACACGGGTGGGAGATCGTCGAGCGCGTGCCGACCTACTACCGGATCCAGCGGCCCGAGTCGATGCTCGAGATGACGGAATCCGAGCGAGTGGCGACGCTGACGAGCGTCGCGACGCCGGTCGTTGAGCGGTATCTCGACGCGCAGACGCCGCGCGAGTCGGGCGTTCGCGGCGTCTCCGTCGAACGATACGACGAAGTCCCCGCCGAGGTGTTCGCGGAGATCTACCGCCGTGCGATTCCGGGAACGATCCACGCCAATCGAAACGAGACGTTCTACGAGTGGCGGTTCGAGAATCCCACCCGCTCGTACGAAGCCTACGTCGCTCGAAAACGTGGGGAGGCGATCGCGGGGATCGTGACGGGCACCGCGATCGAAGACGGGTCGCGCATCACGAATCTCACCGACGTGGTCCCGCTCGCGACGACGGCGGATCGGCGGGACGGTATCCGGGCGCTGCTGTCCCGAATCGTCGACGACCGGCGCGACGACGCGATCCTCGCCGTCAGCGGCGACGGGATTCCAGAATCGATACTCTCGGAGTTCGGCTTTTACTCTGATCTCGCCGTTCCGCTGTCGCACGTGTCACAGCCGACGACGCAGGTTACGTACCCGATCAGTTCCGAGGGAGGCCACGAGTGGACAGTCGGCGGCCGAGCGGTCGCAGACGCCGCGAACTGGACGATTACCTTCGCCGAGCAGGACACGCGATAACTTCTCGAGCCGTCCGTTTCTCCGAAGTCGATTGTTTTCCTCGTTATCGTATTTTTCGACAGATACTCTCTATATCGTGAACGAACTGGTGTGTACTAAATATATTCTGTAAATTTAAAGTAGGCTCCTAAGGAAAGATTTATGGCTCCAAGGTCGTGTTTCCAAGATGCATGACGCAGAATTCCCGCACTAACGATTCGAACCCTCCAGTTACGAACCGTAATTCCGGATTATCGCGGCGCTCGTACGTCCGATCGCTCGCAGCGGTCGCTGCGGCGACGACCTCGCTCGGCGCCGTCGGATCGGCTGCAGCCGACGACGAGTACGAGCGGATCGAAGCACAGGGACAGACGATCCAGATCGGTTCCGGCGAGACCTGGGCGAACAAGTACATCGACATGACCACCGGCCAGGACATCACCATCATCGCCGAGGGGTCGGGCTGGTCGATACGAAACGTCGGCTTCGAGGGGAAGAACACCTCCGGAACCGGCTCCGCGACGTTCGGGATCGCGGACACCGGCGGCGAGACCAGTACCATCGAGAACGTCTACCTCGGCGACGGCTCCGACGGTCGCAACGCCAGTTCGACGGGCCACGGGCAGACGGCGTTCTGGGTCAATCCAAAACACTCCGGCCAGCTCGAGCTGAAGAACCTCAACATTCAGGGATTCGCCGACAACGCGATCTACGGCTCCGCACCCGGCAACTCGGGCGGTGGAACGGTTCACATCGACAACTGTTTCGCGGCGAACTGTCGGGTTTCCCACTTCCGGGTCGCGACTGAAGGAAGCTCCGTCAAAAACTCGAGCGTCTACGTCGGCGATAACGGGTTCAGCGGCCGCGGCATCTGGGCCTGGGCGCCGGGAACGATCGACGTCAGCAACTGTCAGATAGAGACCAACGGTTCGAGCCCGTCGATCGTCGCCGGAGCGAACGGGAAAGGGACGAACGTCGTCGTCTCCGAAAGCGACTACACCGGCGGTGCGAGCAGCGGAATCAGCGAAAAGGCCGGCTCGAACGTCCGGCTCGGTGACGACGTCGGCACCAATCCTGACGCCGTCATCCCCGACGGCGTCCCGACCTCGCCCGAAGCGGCTGCCGGCAACGAATAACTCCTTCTCGTAGACACGGTTATTTCGCGGCGTTCGCATCGGCCGCGATTGATTCGTCGTCGGTTCGAGCCCATTTCCTTTCACGGACGACTAGGGACTGTCGAGCAGCCGAGCCCTCGAGCGTCGCTTCTCGAGTCGTCCAACCAAAGCCGACGGACGGCGAACTGAACCGTTTCTACGCGTAACGACGTATTACGACCAGTTCCTCGGTGCGAACGTTCCGTTCGTGTAACCGTTTCGCGAGTAATTCGAAATTATCGTTCGACACGCTCGAGACGGATATATTAGAATTCGTGAATTGAAGTAGAAAGTATACTGAACGAACGTTCCAATCAAAGCGTACCTAAGTTTATTTTATACATTTTTCGTTGGAAAGGTTTATGCTGGTATGTTTGGATTACCTGAATGCATGGCACGCGAACCTTCGGTACTGAATTCGAGCGACGCGGATAGAGCGGACGATGACTTCCCCGATAGCGGGAGTAACGACGGCTTACTGCACAGACGATCGTATCTCAAACTGGCCGGTTCGACGACCGTGGCCGCCGCGCTGGGATCGCAGACGGTCGGCGCGGACGAACAGGAGTACGAAGTGATCGAGGCCAACGGCCAGACGATCGACATCGGCGACGGCGAGACGTTCGAAAACAAGCTCATCGACGTCTCGAACGGGAATTCGATCACGATTTATCCCTACGGAAGTTCGAACGTCACCATCCGGAACATCGGCATCAAGGGAGTCTACCGCGGAGAGGGATTCATCATCTCGTGTGCGGACCCCGACCCGTCCGGTGAAAACGTAATCGAAAACGTCTATATCGCCGACGGAGCCACCAAAGAGGGCGAATCGTTCGTACACGGCCCCGGCGCAGTCTTCCTCCACAAGGACAACGAAGGCCACTGGGACATTCGCAACTGCAACGTCCAGGGGTACCCGAACAACGGGTGGTACTTCTCGAACACCGCCAGCGGCGGCAGCGTGCGATTCGAGTCGTGTTACGGGAAGAACAACGGCGTGACTACCTACCGCGTCGGCGGCGCCGACGACAAGATCGTTGACTGTGTCGCGTACAACGACGACACCGACTACGGGCAGGGCTACGGCGGATACTCCGAAACCAACGGTCGGCCCGTCTGGGTCTGGGAACCCGGCGGAGTCGAAATCATCGACAGCCACTTCGCGGCGGGGCCGTACCCGTCCGCGCTGGTGGTCGACCGCGGAAACGGAGCGACCATGCGCGGCGGCGCGTACTCCGGCAACGCTCAGGGGAGCTTAGAGGAGATCGACGTCGGCTCCGATCCGGTGCTCGAGCCGCCGGAGGGCGTCCCGACGAGCGCGGAGGAAGCGGCCGGCGGCGGGAGATCAAGCGCGCCCTCATCGGGCGAGGACGAGTCGGAAGAATCGGACGAGAAAGAAGCGCAACTCGAGAACCTCCTGCTGTTCGACGGGAGCGACGAGGACGTGAGCCGGTACGAGTTCGTCGTCGATGGCGAGATCGAGAAATCGGACGCCAACGGGGCGACGCTCGACGACGGGGACGCGATCGAGGACGGCACCGCTCACGGGGTCGTCGCCGACTGGAAAGACGCGTTCCGATTCTCGGGGTCGCTCGAAGAACTCACCGTCGACGGGCCGGCGACGGTCTACTGTAACGACGAGAAGATCGACCCCTCCGACTACGGCGAAGAACTTCCACACACACTGGAGGTCGACGGCAGCGGCACGCCGACGAGTTTCGAGATCACCGTCGACGGAACGGTCGAACTCGCGGGTGACGCGGATCCGGGAGACGAAGTGACGGCGATCTCCGGGTCGACGGTCCAGAGTTCGGTCACCGACGGCACTCAGACGTTCGACTTCTCCGGGACGCTGACCGACGTGAGCTTCACCGACGGCGAGGCGATGGTTTCGCTCGACGGCGAGCGGATCGACATCTCGGAGTACGGCGATCAGAGCCTGCTCCCACACGCGCTCGTCATCGACGGCACCGACGCCGAGGGGCCGAGCAGCTACTCGTTCGAGGTCGACGGCCGCGTCGTCCAATCGGGCTACAGGGAGGCGACAATCGACGACGAGGACGTGATCGACGACGGCGCCGTTCGCGGCGCGGTCGCCGGCTGGCTGGACGCCTACTGGTTCGACGGCGACATCCAGAGCCTGACGATCATCGGCGACGCGTCGGCGGACATCCAGTACAACGCACGGGATCAGTGAACTGGCGCTCGGAGAGCGGTCGCAGCGTCTCGAGTCTTTTTTCGGCCTAGGTGAGCATCCCGACCGTTTTTCGGAGATCGAACAGGCCGCTGATCGAGGCGAGTCCGGCCCAGATACCGACGCCAAGTGCGATGACGCCGGCCAGCGACGGAATGGTCGAAACGTACGGCACCGCGACGAGGACCGACAACCCCATCGCGGCGGACACGACCGTCGTGAGCGCGAGCGATCGGGCGATTTGCCAGCCGTCGAGCGACAGCTCGAGGTGCATCACGTAGACGTTGATGAGCGTGTAGATGCCGAACGTGATTACGGTCGCGTACGCGGCGCCGACCACGCCGTAGATCGGTATCAAGACGACGTTGAGAGCTACGTTTCCGAGCGACGTAACTAGTTTCGCGATCGCTCGGTCTCTGGCCCGACCGAGGTAATCCAACCCGTTCGTCGTGACGGAGGTGATCGCCTGGAAGACGACGTACACGCCGAAGACCTGCAACACGGGAGTGGCACCGGCGTAGGCCGTTCCGAAGACGAGGTCGACGGCCGGCCCCGCGACGAGCACGATTCCGATCGCCGCCGGAACGTAGAGAATGAGGACGGATCGCAGCGTCGCCTCGTAGATCCGCGCCGCCTCCTCGAGCGAATCGTTGGCCTTCTGTTCGCCGTACGTCGGCGAAATCGAGAATCCGAGCGACCCTGCCGGGACGAGTACGAACTCCGAGATCTGTTTCGCCAACACGTAGTAACTCACCGCGACGGGGGTCAAGAAGTACCCGACCAGAACGGTGTCGATGCGCCGGTCGAGGACGTTCGCGCTGTGGGAAGCCGTCATCGGAATGCTGTACTTGAGCATTCGATTTCGGAGCGATTTGCTTCCGCCGGTATCCTCGTGGGTCGTGTAGAAACGTCGATAGAGGAGAACGGCACCGACTATCGATGCGAGTGCGGCACCCGCAGCGTAGCCGATCAACGCACCGGCGACGCCGAATCCGAGCGCCGTCAGCGCGACGACCGCGACGACCCGGAGTACGGCATTGGCCGTCTCGACGACCGCGCTCAACTGGACGCGGTTGAACCCCTGAAAGACGGTGTTGTGATAGGAGTAAAGCGACTGGCAGACAAGATACCCCGCCCCGAACACGAGCAGCGTCGAGAGCTCCGGCGTGTCTAACACCGCCGCGATGAGATCGCGTCCGAAGACGATCCCCCCGGCGACGAGCGCCAGCATGAGAACGCGATAGCGCAGCGAAGTCCGGATGAGAAACGGGATCGATCCCGGATCGGTCTCCTTGCGGTCCGAAATGTACCGCGCGACCGATCTCGAGAGCCCGAGATCCGCGACCAACTGAAGGACGGCGACGATTGCGATGACGAGAAAGAGGAGGCCGTACTCGTCGGGCGTGAGTAACACCCGGGCTAGCAGTAGCATCAACAGGCCGTTTGCGACCGTGTTGACGACGCGCGCACCGAGAGTCTCCTTGAACCCGTCGAGGAGTTTCTCCGTTATCGACATCGGCGGATGCGTCCTCGTCGTCCACCCGGCCGACCGGTAACGAGACTCACCATCGCTTGGAGACCGGCGGGCCGACTCACCACATCGCTCGAGACCTGTGCTCCCGCGAACCTACGACGACCGCCCGATCGAACCCACCGTGTGGGCCGAGTTCGGGGGCGGGTACGGCGTTCGATCACTGGCTCGAGACAGTGTGCAACGGCGTATTGTTATCCCGTTCGTACCGTTCCGATCGAACCGCGTTCGCTCGAGCGCGCCGTCTCTTCGACGAATCGCTAGGAAACGGGTTTTTCGATCGCCACAGACGATCACGGTGGTATGCGAATCCTGACCGTCAGTTACGGCGACGTATCGCAGGGCGCGGTTTGGTAAGACGAGTATAACAATTCGCTTCCCAGAGTGTATCTGCGGTATGAATATCGGGTTCTATCACGACGCCGCCGGAACGCGCGAATCCGGCGGAATCGCGGTGTATACCCAGCGAATGGCGACGGAGTTGGCGCGAAATCACGACGTCTATCTCTACACCCGTTCCGGCGAACGCGCTGCGGTCCTCGAGGGATCCGACGTGACGGTCGTAGAGACGCCGCCGATCGACAGCGCGCTGACGTCGGCGCTCGAGCGGGTCGCGCCGATGACGACACAGGACGTACAAAAGCTAGAGATGACGGCCTGGGGCGTTCGAAACGGCGTCTTCGAGCACATCGACGCGACGCTCGACGTGCTGTTCACGTTTCAGTTTCTCGACGATCTGTTCGTCTCGAACCTCGTCGACGTGCCGACGGTGTACGCGTTTCACAGCCTGTCGACGGTGGGTCTGGGATCAGCGCTTCGAGAGCGGTTCTCGCAGACGGATCTGGTTCTGGCGAACTCCGATCCGACGGCGCGCCAGATCAGCGAAAAATTCGGATACGACGTCGACGGGATCGTCTACCCCGGCGTCGACCACGAGCAGTTCACGCCGACCGCCCCGCCGGCCCTCGAGAGCGACGATCCGATCGTCCTCTTCGTGGGCCGTCTCGTGGCTGGAAAAGGCGTCTTCGACCTGCTCGAGGGCGTCTCGAAAATCGAGAAATCCGTCGAGCTTCGCCTGGTCGGCGGCGGAGAGGCTGACGCCGTCCGAGCGCGCGCTCGAGACCTCGGGATCGCGGACTCGGTCACCGTCGACGGCGTCGTCCCCCACACCGCCCTCCCCGGCTACTACACCGCCGCGGACGTGTTCTGTCTCCCGACCCACGACGAGAGTTTCGGCATGGCGACCGTCGAGGCGATGGCCTGTGGCACCGTGCCGGTGACGACGGCGATACCCGGCGTGCAGACCTACGCCGTCGACGGGGAAAATTCGCTGCTCGTCGACCCCGGGCGGCCGGCCGATCTCGCCGACGCGCTCGAAACCGTGCTCGACGATCCCGTGGCTCGGCAAGCGCTCGGACGGCGGGCCGCCGAAGATGCGCGCCGGTACAGTTGGCGCGAGCAGGCCCGCACGCTCGAGCGGTTTTGCGCCGAGACGCTCGACGTGGAGGTCTCGAGCGAGAGCGAACCGGCACGGCCCGTCGAGCTACAGACGCCATAGGAGGGGGCTACAGACGCCATAGGAGGGGGTTTCAGCGTCCGTTCGATCCGAGCCAGCGAACCGCGAACGGGTTGACTCTCGGCAGTCTATCGGCGCTCGTCTCCGGAAAGAATGGCCCCCGCCCCAGAACAGATGCTGGCACGCGAACTGTTCCAGTACTGAATACGATTGCCGGGAGCCAGTTGAATGTACGCGGTCGTTCCCTAAAAGTCCTTCTCGAGTGTCACTCGGTGCAACCGGTGACTATGCCGTCGTTTCGGAGGAATCGTGTGATATCGATCTACTGCTCGGATTCAAACCGAGGACGCCAGAACCAGGTGAAACCGGGCGATATCGGTTTATTCGATTCGCGAAAGCTTGCCGTCGACGGTCTGTTGTTCTCGTCGGTTCGAGAGGACGTGAACGAGAGAGAGCGCGCAGAAGGCGACGACGACCGACCCGGCCAGCGCCATCGTCGGAATCGCGGTCAGCAGGGGGAGCTCGAGGAACGCGGCGGAGAGGACGCCGATACCGACGACGCTCAGAACCGCGTAGAATCTGTCCCAGCGGTCTTGCTGGTGCGTATCGGTGTCGAGATACATCATCAGCAAGTCGGCGTTCTCCGAGAGGTCGATCAGGCCGCGGTCCTGGTCGTACTCGACGATGCCAGCGTCGTCCATCTTGGGTAAGTGCGTCTGATATAACGCGACGTACACGCGCTTTCGTTGATCGGAACTCAGCGCGTTGATGTCCGTGTCGTTCTCCCAAGCGGCGATCTGTTCGGCGAGTTCGCCGAGGGTCACCGTTCCCTCGGTCTCGAGCAAGTAAGAGAGGACTTCTCGACGACGCCGGTTTTTCAGTAACTCGAAAATGACATCTTTCGAGAGGCGAGCGTTCTGCTCCGACTCGGTTACCGCGGTTATTTCTTCGGGTAATGACGTGTCTACTGAGGACATTACCGTCCGCCTCCACGGATCGAGCGATTCGATTCGAATCTGTCCGTCAGGTTTTCGAAAGATCTGCGAGACGGTCCCGTCGTCATCACCCACTGTCCCGATGTACGGCAAGTCGCAATCACGATTGACACACCAATTTGGAGGGCAACGGTGAGACTCTTAAACACGGCCACGTTTTGCACCGATTGCAAAGGGTGTACGGTGTCACTTCGTCGCCGTCGGGACCGATCGCTCACGGCGGGAGCACGACCGGCCGACTGCGTCGAATCGACCCGGCCGCGGCCCGACCTCGTTCCGCGATTGAATGTGCGTATCACCGCCGTAGGCACTGAGTTCGAACGATCGACTGGGTTCGCTCGAGGCGAAAACCAACTGGATCGGCGGACTGGGGTCACTGGAACGGAACGTTCGATGGCGTCGACATTAACTAACTCGACAGTTCGGTGGTGAAAGCTTCCTTTACGTCCGTAGTCGGTTGCTTCTCTCTCGACGGTTACCTTCCCCGAGGGCTCTCGTTCGTCCCGTCAACGCGCTTTGCCGGTCGAGACCTTGACTGCTCGTACGGGCTCGAGGGGAAGTGTCGTAGATGACCGGCGCGACCCGTCGTCGGCAGTGAGCGTTCGAACGTCTCGATACTCATTCGACAGTTCGAAACGCCCCGTCCGGCCCGCTGTGGCCGTCAGGGCCGGCAGTAAGTCGGTATTTCCATCGAAACCATGCGAGCCCCTTACAGTCGTGCCACGGGTTTTTCGACCACTGATGAGCCGGTCTACCATACATCGCGTCGAAGACGAAACACAGGAGAAAGAGGGCGAAGAACTGTGTCCCGACTGCGAGACCGCGACGATCGTCCAGGATCCGGATCGTGGCGAGCGCGTCTGTCGCGACTGCGGGCTCGTCTTGAGCGAAGACCCGATCGATTACGGACCGGAATGGCGGGCGTTCAACGCGCAGGAACACGACCAGCTCTCGCGGGTCGGGGCACCGCTCACGCAGTCGATGCACGACCGCGGGTTAACCACAACCATCGACTGGCGCAACCGCGATGCGAAGGGGCGTTCGATGTCGGCGGACAAACACGGACAGCTCCACCGACTGCGGGTCTGGCAAGAACGCATTCGAACCAAGAACGCCGGCGAGCGAAACCTCAAGTACGCCCTCTCCGAAATCGATCGCATGGCGAGCGCGCTGGGCGTTCCAAAGCCGGTCAAAGAGACGGCGTCGGTCATCTACCGGCGGGCGCTCGAGCGGGACCTCATCCGCGGTCGCTCGATCGAAGGCGTCGCGACAAGCTCGCTCTACACGGCCTGTCGAAAAGAAGACATCCCGCGAAGCCTCGAGGAGGTAACCGCCGTCGCCCGCGTCGATCAACGAGAGATTGGGCGAACGTATCGGTATATTGCGGACGAACTCGACATCAACCTCGAGCCGACAGACCCGAGCCAGTTCGTTCCGCGATTCTGTTCGGAACTCGACGTGGGAACTGAAGTCGAATCGAAAGCGGTCGACATTATCAGGGAAACGACCGCACAGGGACTTCACTCCGGAAAATCACCGACCGGGTTCGCTGCGGCGGCCATCTACGCCGCCGGGTTGCTCTGTGATGAGACGATTCCACAACGAGCGGTCGCCGAAACCGCACAGACGACGGTCGTCACGGTACGAAACCGATACCGCGAGCAACTCGAGGCGATCGACGAACAGCCGAAAGCGGCTACATGATCGAGCGCTCGTCCTCGCTGTAGACCTCCTCGTTGAGCAGCGCATGTAAGTTTGAGTACGGAACGAACGCGATGAAATCGTCGTTCTCGTCGTACAACTCGAGCCCGTTTTCGGCCTCGTCGTATCGTTCGCAGATGACCTGGCCTTCCGGTAGAATCGCACGGAACATATCTACCAGTAGGGCTTCCACCGAGAAATACTGTGTGGAACATTCAAGGTAACTAATATCTCGAGTCCGGAATCGTGCGAATCTCGGTATGCACTCGGAAGATCGATCGCGGTAGGGTAACGGGGTCGACTGTGACGAGACAGCTGTGTCGGAGACAAACTGTGACGGGGTCGACTGTAACGAGGCAGCTGTGTCGGAGACAAACTGTGACGGGGTCGACTGTAACGAGGCAGCTGTGTCGGAGACAAACTGTGACGGGGTCGACTGTAACGAGGCAGTTATGACAAGAGACAGCCGTGGGCCGGAACCCGCTCGCTTCCCTCGAGAACTCTCGTTCGTGTCCTCTATCCGTCCGAATGCTGTCCGTCTTTCCAGACGAGCCCGTCGATCGTCGCCTTCAGTACGACTTCTCCGTCCGCTTTTTCACAGACGACACGCGACGTGAACTCGTACCGATCGTCCCGTTCGTCGACCGTCTCGTACGTGGACGTACAGGTAATCGATTCGCCGGTGTAGACGGGTCTCAAAAACTCGAACTCCATCCCGTGGGCGAGGACTTCGTTGTCGCTCCCGATCTTCGTCGGCAGCGTCGCGGTCAGCAACCCCTGTACCATCACCCGGCCGTCCGCATCTGGTTCGGTGTGTCTCGGCTGCGTATCGCCGGAAACGGCCGCGAACTGGCGAACGTCGTCGACGGTAAACGTTCGCTCGAACGTCTGTGACTCGCCCGCAACTGGCGGATTCATGAGAGTTAAGTATCCTACCGAACGTTCGGTACGCGAAAAAAGTTTGGGCGGTCGAACGATCGGATCGCCGTTCGAGCAGCCGAATCGGGCGCGACATGCCTCCGAACGGTCTGGAACGCAATCGATACGCCTCCACCGGTCCGGAGCGCCATCGGAACGCCCCCAGCGGGCCGGAACCCATTGGCACACCTTCGGGCGGATTCGAACGCCACTCCGCGTTTCACCGTGCTAGTCTGTATACCATCACACCAGGGACGCGTCGCTACCGCCTCGGTGACGTTTCGCTCGCGCTCGCAGGTCGAGAAATCGGAGACTACCGTCGCCGAGGATAGAAGCGACGAGCGGCGTTAGCCGTCGTCTCCCCGCGTCGAGACGCCGTAGTCGACGTGAACGCGCGGTGTGTGTGGCGACTCCGGCGCTGGAACCCCGTTCCAGTCGACGAGTCGGACGTTCGCCATCTGTCCGGAGAACCGAAAGCGGCGAACGCCGGTCTCGATCGCGCCCTCTGCGGTCTGTGAGGAAACGACCGTCGCCTCCTCGAGCGGGTTTCCATCGATCATCTCGATGGTCCCATCGACGCTGATTTCGTAGTTGGCCGGAACGCCGCGGCCAACGATCGTCACAAGATTCGGTCGACTGTCTTCAGTCGGCATACTGTGATGACCTTATTCCGCCAGTATAAGCCTTCTTATCGCCGAAATAGTAGGAATACGTGAGGGTTTCGCCGTCGAATCGTTCGGCCGGGGTCACGACGGTAGCGAGTCGAAACGGTCCCGCGCTCGGAGGCTACGAACGGGCGGTCCCCGCAGTTCGAGACGAAGGAAAGAGAGTCGAACGAAATCGACGCGCAATTACTCGAGGAGGCCGAGTTCCTCGAGACGGTTGGAGATCACGTCGACGGCCTCCTTCGCGTCTTCGACCTGCTTGCCGCCGGTGATGACGAGTTTGCCGGAGCCGAACAGAAGGGCGACCACTTCGGGGTCGTCGAGCCGGTAGACCAGCCCGGGGAACTGTTCGGGTTCGTACTCGATGCTCTCGAGACCCAGGCCGATCGCGATCGCGTTCAGGTTGAGGGTGCGCCCGAGGTCGGCGCTGCTGACGATGTTCTGGACGGTGATTTCGGGATCGTCCTCGACCTGAATGCTGAGATCGCGGAGTTCGTCGAAGACGATAGCCAAGCTCTCGTGGACGTCGTCGGTGCTTTTCGCGCCAGTACAGACGATCTTGCCCGAGCGGAAGATCAGTGCGGCGGACTTGGGATCTTGCGTGCGGTAGACGAGACCGGGGAACTGCTCTGGGTCGTAATCGGCGCCCACGAGGTCCATCGCGACGCTCTCAAGGTCGAGTTCCTGTCCGATACCGGTCGAGGCCACCACGTTTTCGATGGTGATAGATTCCTTCGGGTCCGTCATAGTCAGGTAAGAAAAGGTATCTAACGCTTATAAATACCTGCATTCCTGCCGGTGCCGTCCGAATCGACCATATATTGGACAGAGAGAGACTGAAGCGGCGTTTAAACCCGATACCGCGGTGTCGACCGGGGGGACGTTCGTTTCGGTCTGGAACGGCGTGCGGTCGTAGCGTCAGAACGATACTTGGGACGGACTCCGCAGGAGCTATTCAACCGGCCGTCGGGTCGGTTTCGTCGATCGCCGCCGCGAGGAGATCAGTTGCGATGTCGAGTTCGCGATCGGTCACGTCCAGCGGAGGTAACAACCGAAGCGATCGGTGGCCACAGCCGAGCGTGAGCAGGCCCCGCTGCAGTGCGGCCTCGAGAACGGCATCGCGTCGCTCGGCGCTCTCGAACTCGATCGCGGTCATCAGTCCGAGTCCGCGCGCGTCGACGACGGACTCGGGACGAGTACGTTGAATCTCCTCGAGTTGACTCAAGAGCCGATTCCCGGCCCGCGTGGCGTGCTCGAGGAGGTCGTGTTCCCGAATCGCTTCGATCGTGAGGGTCCCCAGGATCGACGACAGGACGTCGCCTGCGCCCCACGTCGAGGAGAGCCGACCCGTTTCGTCGGGAAACAGCTCCGACGTCGAAATCGTCGCGCCCACACGGAGCGCTTTCGCGCTCGTGATGACGTCGGGTTCGAACTCGTAGTGATCTGCCGCCCACAGCTCGCCCGTCCGGCCGAGCCCCGACTGGATCTCGTCGGCGATCAGCGGAATATCGTGGGTCTCACAGAGGTCGTTTACCTCGCGCATGAACTCGGGTTCTGGAACCGTGTAGCCGCCCTCGCCTTGGATCGGCTCGAGGATGAGAAAGGCCACCTCCTCCGGCGGTACGTGCCCGCTATCGTGATCGAGCTTCTCGCGTAGAGTGCGGACCCCCTCGAGCGAGTGGGGGACGTCGTGGATCCCGCTGAGTTCGGGAAACGAGCGTCGGTGGACCGATTTCGAGCGATTCAGCGACAGCGCGCCGAGCGTTCGCCCGTGAAACGCGCCCTCGAACGTGAGGCCGTACTTCGGCGTCTCACAGTGGTCGTAGCAGATTTTGAGGGCGTTCTCGACCGCCTCAGCGCCGGAGTTCGAGAGGAAGACGGTGTCGAACCCGTACTGCTCGGTGATCTCCGTCAGCGTGTTCATCAGGTGGGCCGGGCCCGGCAGCGCCGTGTCGTCCGGCGTCCCGCCCGTGCTCAGATAGAAGTCCTGACCGGCGATCTTCAGCGGGTCGACGAGATCGAACGTCGATAACTTGTCGAGCAATTTCGGATTGTTGTAGCCGAGGGGAGCCGACGCGACGTGGCTCGTGAAATCGAGCAGGACGTTTCCGTCCGGGTCCGTACAGAACGGACCGACGGCGTCTTCCGTGATATCCCAGACGAAATCGTAGACGGATGTGCTGGGCGCGGCCGCGTTCCGGTGGAAGTCGACCCACTCGCGGGCGTTGGGTCCCGGCAACTGCTCGACGGTCGGCTCCGCAGTTGGTCGCCGCATACGTTGTCTCTTCCGTATCGCTTGATAAAACTTGGCGAGCGACGAATACCGGATAGGACAGAACGCATGTCGAAGGTGTGAGTCGCTCCAAACCGTCCTCGAGATCGGTCGCACTCTCCTCAGCCGTCGAGCGATGGAACCACGTGAGAGTAACGAACGATTTACCGCGCGAAACGATCGACAGCGGAGAGTAAGACGATAGTCTCGTCGATAACATCGGACTGGGAGCGTAATGACGCAGAGTACCTATCACATCACGGTGCCACGAGGTGGGTGAGTGGCAGTGGTGACCCGAAATCGGCTTCGGCTTGGACTGGCAATACTCGTCGTCGTCTCCGCCGCAATCGTCGCGAGCGCCGCAGGGAGCGGTCCCGAGACGGGATCCGCCGACGTCGTTCCGGACGCCCCGCCGACGGAAAACCACACGGTCGTCACCGAGTCGGGACGGGCCGGAACGATCACCGCCTACGCGCCGGACGGCGACGTTCGCTACTACAACAACTCGCGGACGAAGTACTTCGACGTCGACCCCGTCGAAGGCGAGCCGATGACCGTCGAGTACGCGGCGACCGATACGATTCACACGGCGGGCCCAACCTGCGGCGAACCGCCCTGCGCCCGGAACGTCATCGAACGGGCGAACCTCTCGACCGGCGACGTCGAGGTGGTTTACGAACGGTACGACTACACAGAGAACGCCGCCGAGTGGCACGATTCGACCCGCATCAACGAAACCCGCGTTGCGGTCGCGGACATCGTCGACGATCAGGTCTTCGTCGTGAACACGGAGACGGAAATCGTCGAGTGGCTCTGGGACGCCCAGAGCGATTTCGCGCTCGAGAGCGGGCACTCGTTCCCGAACGACTGGACCCACATCAACGACGTCGAGTACGTCGAACGCGGCGAGATGGCCGGCCGGATTATGGTGAGCGTCCGCAATCAGGACCAGGTCGTCTTTCTCGACAGGGACGAGGGGGTACTCGAGAATTGGACGCTCGGGAGTGAAAACGAGTACGACACCCTTCACGAACAGCACAATCCGGACTACATCCCCGAGTCCCGTGGCGGCCCGGCGATCCTCGTCGCAGACTCCGAAAACGGTCGGATAGTCGAATTCCAGCGCGAAGACGGCGAGTGGGCACAGAGCTGGGAGTGGCAAGATGACCAGGTCCAGTGGCCACGAGACGCCGACAGACTCCCCAACGGAAACACGCTCATCACTGACAGCCACGGCAAGCGCGTTATCGAAGTCAACCAATCGGGCGACATCGTCTGGGAGGTCGAATCGACGATGCCCTACGACGCAGAGCGCCTCGAGACGGGCGCCGAGAGCGCGGGCGGCGAAAGCGCTGTGGCGCTCGGTCTCGACTCCCGGACAGGCGGTGAGGGCGGCGGCGACGAGAACGGCGGCTCAGGCGGCATCGAACTCGACGTCTACGCGTTCCTCGGGGAGATGGCCGAGTCGATTCTCCCCCACCGAATTTACAACGCGCTGATCTTCGTCGCCCCCGTCTGGGTCGGTGAACGGGAAGCCGCGGCTATCGGAGTCGGGGTGCTTGCAGCGCTGACGTGGATCGGTCTCGAGGCCGTCTGGCGGATCCGCGATGCCGGCGTTACGGTGCAGTCGCCGATCAGGCGCGACCGAAAGTGAGTGAGTCGACTGGAAACGGGCGCGATCGGTCCGGTGAGACCGTGCCGAATGCCCGGTCGATTATTCGTCGGGTTGGGCAGATCGGTTCGGTTCGTCGTGCGTTATCGAATCCGGCTCGGGCGCGACGACTTCGCCGCCGCCCGGTTGTTCGGCGGCGTAGGAGAACTGCCCCTTGCCGTCCGGTGACTCGCCCTGGGTCCACGGATACGATGGATCCGGCTGCTGGTCGCGCCTGGTCGAGATGAACGTGTAATTGACGTCCTGATTCTCCTGTTCCTGCGGGAAACTCGCGGGGACCGGGACGGGGTCCTCGAGGCTGTCGAGGGCCTCGATCCACTGGTTCTGGTGCATGGTGTCTCGAGCGATGAGGTAGGAGAGCATGTCTTTCATGCCCGGGTCGTCGGTGTACTCCCAGAGGCGGGTTGCGAGGGTGCGACCGGTCGCCTCCGCCATCACGTTCGCGTAGAGGTCGCCCGCGAGGTTTCCCGAAGCGGCGATATAGCCGCCGGTGAACGGAACCCCGTTGCTGTCGACCGGCATCGCCGACTCGCCAGCGGAGAGGAACTGGCGTGGGTTCTGGCGAGTCATCGCTTCGGCGGTCGCCGCGGTTTCCTGAGCTTCTTCTCCCATCTCCGTCGGTGAGCCCCGGAGATTCTTCGTGACGGCCGACGCGAGCATCTCGATGTGTCCCAGTTCTTCGGCCGCGGTTTCCATCAACAGGTTCCGGTACTCTTCGTACCCCTCCGGGAGCGCCCACGCCTGGAACATGTACTGCAGGGCGACGCGCATTTCGCCTTCTTGCCCGCCGATCGCCTGCTGGAGCAGTTTCGCGAAGTGCGGGTCCGGGTTCTCGACGGTGACCTCGTACTGCAGTTCGGGTTCTTGGAAGAACATGCACTGGCCACTGCCGATGCCAAGCGGGATAAACCACTATTAGGGCTCTAACAGAGAGTTGCTCTGGGATAGAAGACTGGCTACGACTAGATTCAGGGCAACCGCACGTTCAACGCCGACGGGAGAGCAGACGAGAGACGAACGACGATCGACCGACGGGCGTACACCGCGGTGATGACGACGATCTACACCTCGAGTGAGGAAATACACCACTGTGTATTTATTTAATTAAATTTAAATATTTTATTTCATTTAAAACTAGTAATTAACACTAGTCATCTATATAGTACTACTAGTAATCATTTTCAGCGAACGACATCGAATCGTGTGATGTAATGCCCTCCATTCGCCGACGCGTACTCCTTGCCAGTACGGGTGGGGTACTAACTGCCGTCAGCGGCTGTAATGCCCTAAGTTCGTCCACCAAATCGAGCGAGACTGGATCCGATCCCCATTGGGTGAAGATGTATCTTGGTGACCGTGACGAGACTCACCACGTTACGGTCATGATTACGAACAAAGGCAGTGATACTCTTTTCGAGAGGGAATACCAATTGTCAGACAGTAACGAGGCTGACGAGGATGCGACGTTTCCGGCATCGACTGACCCCGAAACAATCGTTGTGACTGTTTCCGGAACTCGATTTGAACGAGACTGGCCGGGCTTTGAGCAACCGGCACTTCCCTGCGATGGCCCGAATGAGTCTGGTATCGCGATATACGTAGAGAATGCTCAGGACGGGACACCGGACGTTCGACTCGAAGCAGACTGTCAGTCCATTAGTGGAGAGTGATATCACGTCTAGCTTCCGAAGTTCTCCACGCAAGGCGTCTCAGTCATACCCTGTATTCAAACTCGCCCGGCTCTATTCGTCCAAACAGAACGGGTTCCAGCACACGCACGGCAGCCGTTTTTGTCATCGCAGGCGAAAGAGAACTCATGGCCACGCACGTTCTCGTCCCGGTCGACGAATCCGAACAGTCCGACGAGGCGCTCGAGTTCGCGCTCTCCGAGTATCCCGATGCGCGGGTCACGGCGTTGCACGTCGTCGACGCGGCCGAGATCCGGGGCGGCGTCGCGCTCGAGTCCTACAGCCCGGAGTCCTACGGAAACCTGCAGGACAAACGAGAAGAACGCGCAGCGAGGACCTTAGAGCGAGCGCAGGCGCGTGCCGATCGCCGCGATCGCGACCTCGAGACGGTACAGATGGTCGGCACCGTCGTTCACTCGATCGTTTCGTACGCGTCGGGACACGGCGTCGATCACATCGTCATCGGCAGTCACGGCCGTACCGGCGCGAGTCGCGTCCTCCTCGGCAGCGTCGCCGAGAAGGTCACTCGCCGGTCGCCGGTTCCGGTGACGATCGTTCGGTAGTGCCGGTCGGGCCCGTCGACCTTTGGACGATGCCCGCACTGGCGTTCGATGGGAATCCTGCCCGCGCCCCTCCGACGCGGGGAGCGTACGCTGCTGTGTGAAATCACGTCCACAACCGAACGGCTCGAAATTACGACCGTTCGTTGCCGGTCGCGACGCCGCTCGTGATTATCGTTCGGATCCCCTCCTCGACGGTCAGGTCGACGTCGTAGACGTTCTCTCGAGCGACGTGGATGACGAACCCGCCCATGACCGGGTTCGGTGCCATCGGCATGAAGAGCGTGATCATGTCGTCGTTGCCGATCTGTTCTGCGATGCGTTCGGGCGGAACGGACGTCTTGAACGCGATGACGTAGGAGTTCTGCTGGGGGTACTCGACGAGTTTGACCTCCTGAAAACTATCCGTCCCCGATTCGAACATCACCTTGCTCATCTCGTCGAAACTCTGGTAGACGCGGCCGAAGCCGGGAATCGAGCACATGAACTCGTCGTAGTGGGAATTGATCCGCGACATGCTGGATGCTTTCTCGGAGAGAAATCCGATCATGAACACGAGCGCACAGAACAACACGCCAGTAATCGCGATGGTTAGCCAACTACTCAACGGATTGAGATACGGCGCCTGGTTGAGGACCTCGAGCAGCGGCGCGAGCGCGTTCGAGATGAACCGAAAGACGAACGCGATGATAAGCAGCGTAACGACCAGCGGGAACAGCGCCGCAAGCCCCCTCACGAAGAAATGTTGACTCTTATCTTTGACGAGCGACGGCGATCGGTACTCATCCGGCGGATATACCATGTACACTCGTTTCGAGACCGCCCTATTGAATCTCCCGGTAAATTGACAAGACAACAATGAGTGTCGAAGGTGGGTAGCGCGACGAATTATAGGTTATATATCACGAAGTGTGTCTCAAGCGCTACTCGAGAAATACGAGCGGTAGTCCCGTCCGTGCTTAAAAATCGAGCCGTGATCTTTCAGAATCCGGTCGACGTCGTCGTATCGAAACACGTCCCACGTCTCCCGCTGCTCGTCGTAGTGGACTGGCCGCTCCTCGCGCATCTCGGCGTACCAGCCGAACGGCGATAGTTGCCCGTCCGGACTCCGGATGGGGTCCGGTGGCCGTCAGACGCCGACGACTAAATCGGGTGACTGTATCGATTAATCGATCGTTTAATCAGTTGTAGTTCTTTTGTTTATGTTCATCGTACACGGCGGGAAAGACGGAAAGCGTCGGCAAGGAGCAGCTCGTCTGAAATCGCTTCGGTGGCTACGCTCGAGAGATGTCGTCGATAATTTCGTCTATGAGCGTCTCCGCTCGGTCGATGGCGTCGTCTCGATTGGTCGTCGTGTGCGTGTGTACTCCCTGTTTGAGTACGAAGAGGATGTGATCCGCCGTCAGTTCCGGATCGACCGGCCGAAAGTGCTCGCGTTCGATTCCGTTTCGAATCGTCTCGGCGAGCGTCTCGTGGAGGCGCGACTCGACCGCCGTCGTTTTCTCCCGGAAGTCCGGATCCCACTGGGCGTGGCCCCACAATTCGACGAAAAGCCGCGAAACCGCAGCCTCGGTTTCCGACGGCGGCCCCGAAACGATCCGTTCGGCGTGCATCGGTTCTGGATGCAGGATCTGGTCGACGAACGCCCGCAGTTCTTCGGTGGGATCGTCGAACTCCCGTTCGGCCTGTCCGTCCATGAATAGTTCGACGAACACCTCGAGCATCGACAGCAACAGATCGTCCTTGCTATCGAAATAATGGTATATGAGAGAGGGGTTTTGGCCGAGTTCGTCGCCGATATCGGTCATCGAGAGGTCCGCGTAGCCGTGTTCGACCAGCGCGCGAAATGCCGCTTCTCTGATTCGTCGTTCCGTCTCGGGATGCCCGGTCATCGTCCGGGCTATGCAATCGTCCCATAAGCCAGTATCGAGTCAAGCGTTCCACCGTTGAGCGTTCCCACGTCGAACGGTCCGATATCATCGCTTCCCGTCGAACCGTCCCTGAGACCCTGAACAAACCCTATACGGTGCCTGTCGAATGAAAGTGGCATAGGAACGATATCGCTTGCCGGCCCGTGGGACCTTCGACTCGAGGTGACCCTCGCGAACGCGACGGCAAGCGAGTACATCGGAACGCTCTCGGCCGACACACGGAGCACGAACACCGACCAGATTCGCGACGCGGACGTCGTCGATCACCCCGTTTTGATCTCCGCCGGCGACGGTTCGGTGCCGAATCGGACGACCCTCGAGTTCACCTACGACCTCGGACCCGACGTGCTCACCTGAGACGAGTTCTCGCCCGCGATCGGCGACGGAAACCTCGCCGTCTGTACGCTGGACCTCTCCAGAAACGAACCCGTCACGAGACAGTTTCGCCGCAATCTCGAATCGTATCTCACCTCGAAAGCGTTCGATCCGGAGCCGGCGCTCTCGACGGGCGTCTTCGAGAGCCTGTTCGACGCCGGTTCGGACGACGACCGGAGCTACGGCGACGACGCCGGCGCGTGGGTCGACACCGAGTGGTTCGGGACTGACACGAATCCGTCCTCGGACTGGGGTGGTACTCGAGTTGGGCCCGTTCTCGAGTCGGTCACACCCTCGAGTCAGCCCTATCTCTCGAGTCAGTCCCGTCCGAGATCACATATGTGACTTCAGTGACGCGATGGGAGTTGAACCGGGAGCCTTACGTGTCCGTTCACCCGATTCTCGAATAAGCGAATGCCAGCGTGGACGCTTCAGGCCGCCATCGACCCGCTCACGATATTCTTCGTGCTCACCACGATGCTCTCGGTGGGGCTCGATCTGACGTTCGACGAGATTTTCGCGTCGTTGAAGCAGCGGCGGCTCCTCTCGAGGGCACTCCTCGCGAACCTCGTACTCGTGCCGCTGTTAGCGGCGGGACTCGTCCGCGCCGTTCCGATGGAGACCGGTTACGTGGTCGGGATCCTGTTGATCGCCATCGCGCCGGGAGCGCCGTTCGGACCGAAATTCGCCGAGATTTCGAAGAGCGACATCGCGTTCGCGAGCGGTCTGATGGCCGTTCTCGGCATACTTTCGGTCGTCACGATACCGATTTCTGTCACGGCGCTCATGCCGGGTGACGTGGCGGTCGATCCGATCGCGATCGCTCGCATGATACTGCTCGCCCAGCTCGTCCCGCTCGTGGTCGGTCTGGTGATACAGGCGCGCTATCGACCGTTCGCTACGCGGCTCTCCGCGCCGCTCCAGCGGCTCTCGACGTACTCTCTGGTCCTGTTGATCGGCCTGTTAGTCGCGACCAATTTCGACGGATTGGTGGGGCTGGCCGGGACCGGATCGATAGCGATTTCGACGCTCGTCGTCGGCGGTTCGCTGCTGGTCGGGTACGGCTTCGGCGGTCCGGCGCGACCGACTCGCGAAGTGCTCGCGACGACGACCGCCGCTCGAAACGCCGCCGTCGCGTTGCTCATCGCGACGACGTTTTCTAGCCAGCGAGTGCTCACAGTGATCGTGGCCTTCAGCCTCGTCAGCGTCGGGATGGCGGGACTCGTCGCGGGCAAGTGGCGATAAGAATGATTTTCGCCTCGCCGCTGCCTGCCCCCGAGCCGACCGCCACAACGGCGCTTTTCCATCCCCGAACGAAATCGGTTTAGTCGTACCGCCGCTACCCTGGGTCAGTGACCGACAATAGTTCCTCGAGTGTCGGCTCCGACGACGGCATCGACGCCGACGAGACGACGGCGCCGGCCGACGACCGGTCGGACGCGAGTCAGCCGGAGACCGAATCCGACGACGAAACCGAGCGCTCGCTCACGCTGGCTGGCTTTCACGACGCCTGCCAACGAGCGGGGCGGCCGGTGCTCACTGCGGGCGGGGTCGCTCGAGCGCTCGAGTACCCCCGCGAAACCGTCGACGAGCAACTCGAGGCCCTCGAAGCCGCGGGCGAGGTCGAATCGCTCTCGGTCTCGACGGACCCCGTCGTCTGGTACCCCAGCGAACTCGAGGATCTGACCGACAGGGAGCGGGTTGTGGTCTTTCCGAAGCGACGCGAGATCGTCGTCGACCGACCCGAACAGTTCACCCGCGCACAGCTCTCGCAGTTCGCCCACCTCGCCGATACGAACGGCGAGAACGGGTACCGATACGAGGTTCGACCGGAGGACGTCTGGCAGGCTCCGCACGATTCGTTCGACGCGCTCGCGCGGACGATGCGACAGGCGCTCGGCCAGCGCTCGGACGAGCTCGAGGACTGGGTCGAGAGCCAGTGGGACCGCGCCAGACAGTTCCGGCTCGTGACCCACGATGACGGCTACACCGTGCTCGAGGCACAGAGCGCGGAGATAATGGGCAACGTCGCTCGACAGAAGCTAGACGAAGAACACGTCCACGCGCCGATCTCCGAGACGGAGGATTGGGTCCGGGAGGGCGCCGAGGCCGCGATCAAACGAGTGCTCTACGAGGCGGGGTATCCGGTGGACGATCAGCGGGAACTGGCGACCGGCGAGGAGCTGTCTATCGAGCTACAGGTGCGCCTTCGAGACTACCAGCAGACGTGGGTCGACCGATTCTCCGAAGCCGGGGAGGGCGTCTTCGTCGGCCCGCCGGGAAGCGGGAAAACCGTCGCGGCGATGGGTGCGATGGCCCACGTCGGCGGCGAGACGCTGATACTGGTCCCCAGTCGCGACCTCGCGAGACAGTGGAACGAGGAACTGCTCGCACAGACCTCCCTCGAGGCCGACCAGATCGGCCAGTACCACGGCGGCCAGAAGAACGTCCGCCCGGTGACGATCGCCACCTACCAGATCGCGGGGATGGACAGACACCGGTCGCTGTTCGACGACCGCGAGTGGGGGCTCGTCGTCTTCGACGAGTGCCAGCACGTTCCGAGCGACGTCTACCGGCGGAGCACGCACCTCCAGTCGCGCCACCGGCTCGGCCTCTCTGCGAGCCCGATTCGAGAGGACGACCGCCAGACCGAGATCTTCACGCTCGTCGGACCGCCCATCGGCACCGACTGGGAGGCGCTGTTCGAGGACGGCTTCGTCGCCGAACCGGAACTCGAGATCCGGTACGTCCCCTGGGGCGACGACGAGCAGGCGAACGCCTACGGCTCGGCCGACGGCCGGGAGAAGTACCGCATCGCGGCGCGAAATCGAGGGAAGGTCGACGACGTTCGATACCTCCTCTCGGCCCACCCCGACTCGAAGGCGCTGGTGTTCGTCGACTACTTAGAACAGGGTCGCGCCATCGCCGAGGCGGTCGACGCACCGTTCCTGAGCGGGGAGACGCCCCACCACGAACGCCGGCGGCTGCTCGAGGAGTTCCGGCGAAACGAACGCGAGTTGCTCGTCGTCTCTCGAGTGGGCGACGAGGGGATCGACCTACCGACGGCCGACCTGGCGATCATCGCCTCCGGACTCGGCGGCTCCCGTCGGCAGGGTACCCAGCGGGCGGGCAGGACGATGCGGCCGGCTGGCGGAGCGCTCGTCTACGTCCTCGCCACGCGAGGCACTCGAGAGGAGGATTTCGCCCGTAAACAGCTCCAGCACCTCGGACGAAAGGGGATGACGGTCCGCGAGCAAAACGTCGATATCGAGGACTGACCGACGCGAGCGGGGACGTCGATCTCCCGTAGACTACCGTCGAACTCACACCGCCCTATCGATCACTACCCTCCGTCTCACGAACGGCGATCGGCGGTTCCGGATCGGATCGGTGTAACTCGAGACGATCGACGGTCAGCACGCCGACGCCGGTCTCGAGTCTGCGCCTCACCAGCGCGGTGTCCTCACCTCGATCACCGACGGCGATCTCGAGATCGGTCCGAAGTTCGACTTCGATGTCGTTCAGTCCGGGTTCGATACCCCGTACCTGCGGTTCGTCGACAGCCTCGACGACCTCGACTCGCTCCAAGACGCCTCGCGCTCCATCGACGAGACTACCGGATGCGTTGATTGGCACTCGAACGACCAGTTCCACTGCGACCGAGTGGACGGTGCGGTCCATACTCCCCCGCCGAGAATCGAACTCGGCGCTCGAGCGACTGCCCGCGTGTTGACCGGCGCTGAAGCGGACTCGCCCGCCCAGCGTACACTACGGGGGAAGACCGCGTAGTTCTGACTGGCCGGACGGACGAGCCACGAGAACGAGGAATCGGCGGCGCGTCGAGCGCGACGAGCGAAAATCCTCGAGGAGACGACATCCATCCGGCCGGCGTCGAACTTACGCGGCGCGGATGGATGCGATGTCGATCGAATTCGACAGCGACTGCATCTCGATCCACCCACGACCAATCGGCCCGAGGCCGATCGCCGGCCCCGGTCCATAGCCCCCACTCGCTATCTGGCGAGTGAGGTCGAGCGGGGCCGCGGTGGTCGTGAGCGAGATCATGGGTGTGTCGATCACGTTCTCTACGCGGTGGCGACAGTACCACGTCGAAACGCGATCAGGTACTCGTATCATGTTCGCCACCCCACATAACCGTTTCTGCAGTGTGTTACTGTCTAACACTACTCGGGAGCGGGCGGGACTCGGTCGTAGCAAAAACGATATCGGAGACCGGCACCGGCATTCCAGCGGAAAACGCATACGTGCCATCGGAACGCGCGGCGAGGTATCGTTCGAAGCGGTCGATGCCGGTGCAAAATTCAAACTCCGACCACAGCAAGGAACCTACGACGGCAGCAGGGAACCCCACTATCGAGCGGGCTACCGTTCGAGACGACCGGACTCTTCGAGATCGGTAATCGTCTCCTCGAGCGCGTTCATCTCCGACTGGTCGAAACCACAAAGCGGACGCCGGATCGGTCCCGGATCGAATCCTCGTAGGTCGAGAGCCGCTTTCACCCCCGCGAGCGTCGGGCCTTGCTCGATAGCCGCTCTAAGTTCGTACAAAACGCGTTGGCGCGTCAGTGCGGACTCGCGATCTCCATCGACGGAGGCGTCGTAAAGGTCGACCACGAGACTCGGGAAGACGTTCGCGATCGCGCTGACCACGCCGGAACAACCGAGTTGGAGACTCGAGAAGACCAGCGCGTCCGACCCGCCGACGAAGGTTCGGGACGGATTTCGGTCGATCGCCTGCCCGAGCCAGACGAGGTCGCCACTCGAGTCCTTGCACCCGACGACCGAATCGATCTCCAGCAGTTCCGAGAGCGTCTCGAGCGAGAGTTCGATGCCGGTTCGACGCGGGATATGATAGAGATAGATCGGGCTCTCGGTGGCCGCTGCGACGGCTCGATAATGCTCTCGAAGGCCGTCGCTCTCAAGGTCATAATAATAGGGGGTGACGACGATAAGGCCATCGGCACCAAGGCGTTCCGCACGAGTCGCGTTTCTGACCGTCTCGCGCGTGCTCGGCGCCCCCACGCCGGCGAAGACGGGCACGTCATCACCGACTTCGTCAGCGACCGCCTCGACGACTCGGGCGCGCTCGTCGGACGAAAGGAGGGCGAACTCGCCGTTCGTTCCCAGAGGAAAAACGCCCTGAGAGCCTGCATCGACGACGAATCTGGCGAGTGCGGCCGTCGTCTCGAGGTCGAGATCCTCGTTTTCGTGAAAGGCCGTCACCGTGGGCGGAATGACGCCGTGGGCCCCGAGTGGATCTGCCTCTCCCGGCGTATTGCGATCGTTCATCGGGATGCCCCCGGCGCAAAGCCATACGTTCGACCGGATGGGTAACGACGTCCTACAACGGGCGATTCGAATCCGGAGGGGCGATCGTGATCCATATCCCTTCTCCGAGATAGCTGTCCCTAAAGTTGCGGCCTGCTAGGGGCGATCGCACCGACGGTTCACACGAAAGGCGGTCTTTGACGGTCGTGTCGGTCGTCGTTCGTCGTGGCGATGCCAGTACGCAAACTCGGACCAGAAGATGTCGCAACGACGGATCGGGAGACCGAACTCGAGGAGATAACGGAGACGTTGGCCGCCGAAGGAATCGGTGCAGTCGTCGTTACCGAAGACGATGCACCAGTCGGTATCATCACGGATCGGGACGCCGCGCTCGCGATTCACGAACACGACGACATCGCCTCGGTGTCGGTCGAGGAAGTCATGACCGAGGAGCCGGCGACGATACACGAGGACGAGGAGTCGATCGAGGTCTCGCGCGCGATCGAAGAGCACAACGTTCGACGGTTCCCCGTCGTCGACGACGACGGCACCCTCACGGGAATCGTCACGCTCGACGACCTCGTCGCGACGATCGGCGAACAACTCGAGAACGTCTCGGAGACGATCGAAGTCCAATCGCCGGAGTACAGCCCGTAGATCGGAAAAACCGAAGGGAGTCGATCGGGTCCGTACGAAGAGAATCGGCCGGTTTCTACGATGATTCCGCTTCGAACTCCTCGACAATCGCGTCGCAGAAGGCAGGCAGATCGTCGGGATCACGACTCGTAATCAGCCCGTCGTCGATCACGACTTCCTCGTCGACCCATTCGCCGCCGGCGTTTTCGATGTCGGTTCGGAGGCTCGGATACGAGGTTACCGTTCTCCCGTCGACGACGTCTGCCTCGACCAGCGTCCAGGGACCGTGACAGATGACGCCGATCGGTTTACCGGCGGCTTCGTGTTCGCGAAGCAGTTCTACCACATCGGCGTTCGATCGGAGGATATCCGCGCCGACCGCGCCGCCGGGGACGATCAGCGCGTCGTACTCCGAAGCCGAGGCTTCCGAAACGGTTTCGTCTACCGCGTACGAGTCGCTGGCCTCGAGGTCGTTGTTGACCGTCCGTGCCTCGCCGGTATCCGTTCCGAGAACCGACACGGTGGCCCCGGCGTCGGAGACCGCTCGCTTCGGTTCCGTGAACTCGATTTCCTCGGTGCCTCGTTCGGCGATCAGAATACCGACGGATGTTCCCTCGAGAGACTGTTGGGTGTCGCTCATCAGTAAGGGAGCCCATCGGCGATCGAATAAAACGCGCGCCTGTGTGTGCAACTTCGAACCGAATCCCCGCCGTTCACAGCGAATACAGTCAGTCGCCGGAAGACGACTCGAGCAACCCGTCGACGAGTCTCGTGAAGCGATCGACGAAGCGGTCGGGGACGGTCGGGGTGACCACCGTCAGTAACGGACCGATCCGGTCGGGATCAGTGAGCCGCAGGGTGACGTGTCGGTGCTGGTCGTACCGTTTTTCGATAACCTCGTGAGCCAGGAGTCGGTCGAGGTGGTGCTCGAGAGTACTCCGGGCAATTCCGAGTGCATCGGTTACCTCCCCGGGAGTAGCCGGCTCGTGTTCGATGAGATAGACGACGATTTCGCGGACCGTCTCGCGACGGAACAGCGCTAACGTTTCGCGCTCCCAGTCGTCGTATTCCGGCGGGTAATAGTGGGTTCGACCGTAGAATTCGCTTCGGATCAGCTGTCCCTCGTCGATCAATCGGCGAACGTGGTACTGGACCTGCCCGGTCGCAAACTCCGACTCTCTGACGAGTTCGTTGAAGTGGATTCCGGCGTTCGCATGAACCTGTCTTCGTATCTGTTGGCGAGTGTTGGACATTGTATTGATCGAGATCGGTGGGATGGCGCAGTTGTTACAGATCCCTATTCAGACAGTATAACCCCTTTCGACCGTTCCTGATAACTAAGAACCGGTGATATCCGTAGGCGCTACTTCCCTCTCGGCGTGACGCACAGAACAGCCCTCGCTTGCGCTGTTTCTCCCAGTCACTGGCACCGAAGCATATAGATAGGGTTCCAACCAATCCGTGATAGAGCCGTATGCTCGTGCTTAGTGCGTTCGACAACGCGTGGCTAAACCCACAGCTAGCGCCGGTTCTCATCGCGATAATTCTCCTCGCGGCCGCCGGAACGGTCGTGCTGTTCGGTGCCGGCCTGCTCGCGTACTCGAGACGCGGAACGACCCGGTACCTACTGATCACGGTCGTCCTCGGACTGCTCGTCGGTCGGTCGGTCGTCGGGCTCGGCACCGTCTTCGGTCTGGTACCGATGACCGTCCACCACCTCGCCGGACACACCATCGATTTCCTCATCGCGGTTACGGTACTCTACGTCGTCTATCAAAGCGGGACAAAAACGGAGAGATACTCCTTCGGAGACTAACAGATTAGGTTGCGGATCGCTCGAGCGTACGGGAAGAGATACACCTGGTGGCGTTCCACGTTTTAGATGGACGTGCTAAGTTCGTCGAAGAGCGCGGTGACTCGACGCTCGATTTCGTCTCGAACGGTTCGTACCCGATCGAGATCACGTCCGTCGGGGTCATCGAGGTCCCAGTCACGAATATCGACCTGAGTTCCAACCGATCCGACATCGAGCGTCGAACAGCCCATCGTCGCGACGTAATCGCAGGAGCGTACCTCCTCGCTCGTAATCTCGCGCGGGGTTCTATCAGAAAGATCGAACCCCGCTTCGTCCATCACTTCGATCACCTCCTCGTGGACGCTGTCGGCGGGATGAGTTCCGCCGGTCAGTATCTCGACGCGGTCCTCAAGGCCACGTCGCGCCCGCTCGCGTTCTGCGAACGCGGTCGACATCTGGGAGCGACCAGCGTTCTGAACGCACACAAAGGCGATACGAGTCGGACCGCTCGACTCAGTGGCGATGGGCACAGTGAATACGCGTTCGCAGTCATCACCTATCAATTGTGGCTTACGACGTCGATACGATCCGCAGAACGAACGGGACTGACAGACTGCGAAACGGTTCTCACCATACAGCCTGTTCCCGTCGTTTCGGACTCCGAAGACGCCTCGTTATCGATGGAGGCAGTTGTTTGAACCGTTCGAAGCCGACGTTTTGGTCGGGTATAGACCATCGCTCGCCCGGACGGCCTCGAGATCAGTTCTTCCCGGACCGACACAACCAGACAAAGATATAGCGTTATAGGATTTATTAATTAGGGAGCAGCGTTGGACGGCTCCTACCCACGATATCCTCGCCAGTAGGCTCACCGGGAGAGGAAGAACCATTTTAAAAGACCCTACGATATTAGAAACTGATGTAAGAAGCGTTGATCAGCGGGGACGGCGTAATCCAAAAGAAGGACGACGGAAAACTGCGGCTACCCGACGTGCTGACGACCGAATCGGGAGGAAACGGCCCTGTTAAAACCCGCAGAGATTCACAGCTTTAGTCTTGCTGTGCTTCTAATTCTTCGACCTGTTGTTTCAACTCTTCTATCTCATCGTCTGTATCTTCTCCCGTATCACGGTTAATGAACGCAATTACACCGAAGAATATGGGTACCGTAACGACCATGATCAGTAAGAGAGTGAACCACACATCAGGGCCCATATATAGGTATTATTCAGACGATCAGTTGATTCTTTCCTATCACTATCAATATCAGTCAATCGGTGAATATGGCAAACCAATAGGGTTCAACAGGCAGAGGAAACCTGTTTGCGCGACCCGAGGCTACTCGAGAAAACGTGTAACTGAGTAATAGCTACCCCACGTAGAGTAGCTACTCGAGCTATCGAACCACAGGTACCTATTGTATCTATCACGACTACCTTCGGGTATGTCTACTCTACAGGCCCAGATCCCCTGAATAATTCTCTACCACTCCCATGGTAGAGACACAACACAGCATCGAGCCAACTACGGACTCGAACAGTGATAGGCAAGACACCAATACCAAGGTACCGACAACTGAGGCGATCGGCCGGAATCTGGGCCAGCGATCCGGCATTTAGTGAATCGATAGATATCTCGACGACAACTCACCTGATTTGTTCGGCCATAACCCCACCAAAATCGAATACGAATCGAGCGATCGGACGACCGCATCCCCACACTTGATGAACGGACCAATAGTTGAGGAAAGCAGCCTCTCTTGCCACACACTCTGCGGGTAGTCACTCGCTCGTCTTCGAGCTGGCTCGTACACAGCGGACCGGATCAGAGCCGCACTAACAACAATAGTTGGGATAGGAAGAATAGTCAGACCAGGTACAATAGATACAGAAGCCACAATGCAATAGGTAGCTGAAACGGGAGCCCAAAATCCGGTAGTCGAGGAGATAACCCCCAAACAGTCAGGAGACATACCTTGAAAAGACGAGGGAAGCACAGTAGAAAAAACAGATTCCGTAGGAAAGAGAGATACACCAGCCAAAATAGAGGCGATAGAGAAGATACACCAGATAGATAGAATAGCTTATGGAGAAGGGGCAGACAGGACAGGTGAGATAGGAAGAATAGGTGAGTTATCCACAATAGGTATGATAGGGGCTATAGGAGAGCTATCTAAAGTCCCTATTGTATCTATTAGACCTACCCCAGCTACTTGACCCATTTTACCTATTCCACCTATTGTTCCTCGAGTAGCTATCTTCGGTATTTTTAAGCCTTTCAACTTCCATGATACTCCTATTCACAACGAAGGCTCGTGAGAGAAACAATAGGTACCTATTGTCCGAGCGAGTACACAACGAAATCACCCATGGAGCCAAATACAGACACACCACAGGCAGTAAGCGTCGTTATTCTCAAAGGTGGCGTCGGAAAATCGACGACGTCGATGAACCTCGCCCGACAGCTCTCGGAGCGCGGTAAAACGTTGTTCGCGGATCTCGATCCGAACGGCCACGCGACTAACGGATTGGGATACGAAAAAGCGTATCAAAGCGAGACGAACCTCGGCGACGTAATTCTCGAGGGGAACGCCACGCCCGGTGATATCATACGGTCGACCGATCACGGGTTCGATCTCCTCCCGTCGTCGAATACGCTCGAGGACGTCGAAAAGGACCTGGCCGGGGCGATGCAAGGCTCGGCCAGAGTCAAATCGAAAATCGTCGACCCGCTACTGGGCGAGGAGTACGACTACGTGGTGTTCGACTGCCCCGCGTACCCCGGCATGCTCAACAACAACGCGCTCGTGGCGACGGGAAACGTCATGATACCGATCGAACCCGGCTCGAGCGCTATCGGCGGATACAAACGGACGATGGAACGGCTCATCGAGCCGGCCCGCGAATACATCGACGTCGACGTGTTGGCGGTGGTGCCGAACAAACTCTCCGATCGGATCGACCAGCAGACCGAAGACCGGGAACTGCTCGAGAACCTGAATACGGCGAGCTACGAGGTTAACGACGGCCAACCGCTGCAGGAAGTCGTTCCATCGTTCGCCCGCATTACGGCTGCGGAGTTCGACCGCATCGACGCCGGTGAGATGCAGGCACCGAAACCCGGAATTCGACATCGATCTGCGCTGTCGCGTTCACTCCAGGAAAACCAACCGTTGCAGGAGTACGACCCGGAGAGCGACCAAATCGAACACTATCGCGAGCTCGCCGATATCGTCGCGAACGGAGGGGTCGACGCATGAGTAACCCGTTCGACGATCTCGATAGCGACGACGACGGGAACGTCGACGGTGGAAACGTTGACGACGGGAACATTGACGCCGGAACCACGGAACAAACGACCAACCCGACCGGTGAACCCGCTACGGAATCCGCTTCGACAACTCAAACGGCGAAACAAGCGACGAAACCCCAAACGACGGGCGAAGAACAGAAGTCACCATCAGCGGAGGCGACGTCGCCCGCAGACGCGGGACCGGGATTCGAATACAGCGACGTTCGCCAGAAGCCGCTGTACGCGCGCGATGAAACGTGGAACGAACTCGAGGACAAACTCGGGATCGAGGTCACACCGGAGCTTCGGCGGATGGAGATTCGGGACGAAGAAACTCGTGAAGTCCATGACGCTATACTCAAAGTCGCGCTAGAGCACATCGACGAGGTCCCTGAGCAGATCCACAGGACGCGAGAGGATTCGCTCGAGTGACGGGCATCCGGGAGAGCGTCTCTCGATCCAAAAGTTGAGGCGCTGATAATTCGGATTTCGATCGACTTCGAAGTCGACGAGCCCATTTTCGAACCGATTGACAACCGTTTGATCGTAGATAGTGCGCACTCGTCTCGCTAATGATCGATGTCTATTACGTCCGTAACCAACACTCCGTATAGCGTCGGTCAGACCTCGCGAAACGGACCGAGACGGGTTCCGTCGAGGAGGAACGCCTCCCCGTCTGCGATACCGTCCGGAAGAAACGGCGCGAGAAACGACTGCCCGGGAACGTTCACCCACGTCCCGCCGACTAGATCGTTGAAGGCGGGTATTCCAACCATTCGAGGCGGTTCGCCAGTATCGAGCCACGAGAGGTCTCGATACTCCTCGCGGGCGGCGAACGGTTTCGGATCGAGTCGGCCGCGGAGCCAGATCGGTTCTACGCGAGCACCGCCGACCTCGTCCTCGAGTCGGATACAGGGATGTTCGTGACCGAAACAGACAACCTCCGCCTCGAGCACGTCGGCTGACGGCCAAGTGTGGCCGTGACAGACGCCGAGCGGACCCAGTCGAACGCCGGTTCCGGCGTGAATATCGAGGCGAGCGGAGTGACTCTCGCTTCCGATAACGTCGACGACGCCTGGGTCGTCGTGCTCGCTCGAGTCGGCCTCGAGCCACGTTTCGATCGCCCCGTCGTGATTGCCCTTGACGAGGGTGACCGACACCGAATCGAGGACCGATTCGAGTAAGACCTCGAGTTCGCCGCGTTCGGCGCCGCCCGGTTCGCCGATGGCGTGCATCAAATCACCGCAGACGACAAGTCGGTCGACCCCAGTTCGTTCGAGCAACTCGAGCAACCGTTCCCGGCGGTCGGGCGCCTGGCTCGGAACGTCGACGCCCCGTTCGTACCGCAGTCCGGCTTCGTAGCCGGCGTGGTAATCCGCGATCACGAGCGCCCGTTCGTCCGGGAGCGTTGCCACCGCTGCCGGAGCTCCCGGAATCGGCTCGAGAATCGGCGCGTCGGAATCGTGCCGGGGTGGTGTGTCCATTCAGAAAAGAGGATTTGCGAGCGGGTCGACTCAGATCGCTTTGAGCGTTTCGTCGTCGGGTTCGTAACACTGACCGCCCATCAGCGCGTCCTGAATCGCGTCCTCGACGGCGTCGGGAGCCGCGCCCGTCTCGTCGACGACGGACGAGACGACCGTCGATCGGTCCGCGCCGTCGCCGTCGTCGAGCCGATTCATCGTTTCGATGACCTGGGCCTGAACGTCGATCGGTTCGTCGGGTTCGGCGGCTTCGTCGACCGATTCTGCCGCCTGCTCCGTGTCGGTCGTGCTCTCGGACTGTGCGTCGGCGTCGGTTTGGTCGTCCTCCGCGAGCGACTCTACAGAGTCCGATCGTGCCGACTCGTCTCCCTCAGATTGTTCGGCCGGTTCTGAGGCGGCTTCTTCCCGTTCGACCGAATCACTGTCGACGTCGATGTCGGCCGATCCGGGTTCGTCGACTTCGGCTCCGGTCGAAAACTCCGTTCCGAACTCGGCCTCGAGTTCTTCGCGTTCTTCGTCGTCCATCTCGTACATACCCTCGTCGAATCCGTCGCTATCGAAATCGCCGAGGTCACCGTCCGAAGCGTCGTCAGAATCGGACTCCGTACTGATCTCGGTGCTTGAGGCCTCGCCGTCGGACTCACTAGCGCTTGTGGCTTCGTCGAGTTCGGTCGTAACGTCGCTTTCGACGGTCGTCTGCTCGCCGGTTGAACCGTCACCCGAAGTCTGACTCTCGGCGACAGCCGATCTCCCGTCCGACTCGGTCGCACTCTCGGCATCCGCTGGCACTTCCGTCGCGTCCGCCGTCGGATCGGTACCGTCAGTATCCGTACTCGAATCTCGAGCGGTCTGCGCAGCGGCCGGTTCGTCATCGGTGAGCGTATCGTCGGTCGGTTCGTCACCGATCGGTTCGTGAGTGGCCTGTTCGTCATCGGTCGGCGACGATTCGCCCGAAAGCGTCGCCGTCTCGGGCTCCGATCCGGTCGCCGAACCGACGACCTCGTCCGTAGACTCCTGACCCGACGCCGAGGCCGTCGACACAGCCGGTTCGTCCGCGGGTTCTCTCTCAGCGTCCGGAGAGTCTGCGAGGTGGGTTTCCAGGCTCGAGGCGTCAATATCGACAGTTCCGGCTGCCGCGATTTCCTCGAACGATCGACTGTCGGGCGCCGTCTCGTTCGGTCGGGCGTCGAACTCGGCCGCGTCCTCCCGGTCCCCGGCGATGACCTCGAGGGCCGCAACCGATCGATCGCGGAGTCCCTCGAGATAGGTCGGCGTGGTTCCGTAGTGACCCTGTGCGAGCGAGATGCCCTGTGCGAGCGGGTCGTCGACACCAGCTTCGACGAGGGCATCGCGGAGGCCGGATCCGCGGGCGTCGATACCCGACGCCGCGGCGTACGCGTCGATCCGTTCGATCGTCTGTTCAGCCGCGCTCGCGACCCAGCGGTCGCGCGTCTCGGCGTCGACCGTGGCGATGCTCTCCGGGCGGACCGACGTGTAGACCCGTTCCGAGTCCTCGGGCTGGAAGGTCCGCGCTTTCCCCGTGATCGCGACGAACTCGGGCGGGTCGAGCTGTTCTAACGCGGCGAGTTCGTCTGGCTGATACTGACCAGCATAGACGACGAACGCGCCCGTGGGGTCGACGACGCGAGCCCGGAGCATCTCATCGTTGACCGGCGAGACTTCCGTGAGCGTCCCGACGACGAACAGGCGGTTGAGCCGCGCGCCCGTCGGCGTGATGACGTAGTTCGGTGCGCGCTCCTCGTCGCTCTCGGCGTGCGAGAGCGTCGCGTCGTCGTACTCGGTCGCGAACAGGCGGTAGGCGATCTCCCTGTTCGGTCGCGGGGATTCGGCGCTCATGCTCTCACCTCCGCGAGAACGTCGGTCGCACGGGTCGCCGGATCCGCGTCGCTCTCCTCAAAGCGCTCGGCGTCGAGGTTTGCGCCGTACTCGTCAACCGACAGATGACCGCGGATGGAGTACTCCCGGCCGACGATCTTCTCCCGGATCGTATCCGCGACGACCTCCTGATCCATGGCCTCGCGGGCCTGCTCGAGGGCGTCCTCGAGGGTCCCCTCGTAGACCTGTTCGGTCAGTTCGTCGTCGAGGATGACGGTGACTGCGCCCGTCCCGTCGTCGAGGATCGCCTTGACGCGCAGATCGTCGACGCCCTCGACGGAGCCGTGCGTTCGGCACTGTCCCTTCTGGACGACGCGGTTACACTCCGGACAGCGCTGAATCAATCCGGACCCGTCGCGGACGGCGAGGACGTTCCCCACCAGTTCGACGTCGTAGACGCCGCCGGTCGCGACGGCCTCGCCGACCCCCATCGTGGTCGTGTCGGTCCCGACCTCGACGTCGGTCTCGAGCGTCGAGACGACCGAAAACTCCGAGACGTTGACCTCCGGAACGCCGCGGAACTCGCGGACGTACGCGTTCTCGATACGAACCGAGACGCCGGGTTCGATCGCGGGATCGGGGTCCCAGCAGGTGAAGGGGAGGCGTCCCGATTCGTCGCCCAGGACGCCGCTGAGTATTTCAGTTTCGCCGTCGCGGCCGTCAATCGTCCGCCGCTCGGACTCGAGGATTTGCACGTCGACCGTCACCGCTCGGTCGCCGGTTTCTACGTCTGCAATCGACGCTTCGCCCCCGATTTCGAAGGGGACTTCGAGCGATTCCTCTACGAACGAAAGGGACGTACTCTCGCCGAGGTTGAGTTCGGGTTCGCCGTCCCACTCTCTGACACTGGCGTTGCCCGCGGTGATCGCATCGCCCGCTGAGAGGCCGAAGTCCTCCCAGGCGGTGTAGTCGATCGCTCCCGTTTCGTCCGCCAGTCGCCCCTCGACGATGACGTGATCGTCGCCCTGATATCGGATCGAGCGTTCGCCCGCGGTCAGGACGACGGCGGTGACCGTGACGTTGCCATCGTCGGTCGTGATGTTGCCGATATCTTTCGACGACGGCGTTCCGCCGCCACCGCCGGTATCGTCGCCGTACTTTCGTCGAAGGCTCTGTTTTGCCTCGTCGATCGGAACGCTGTACTCCACCAGGTTCTGCAGGTCCGCTTTGACCTCCTCTTTGTCAATACCGAGATCGGAGGCGAGATCCTCGGCATGGTTATCGAGTTCCATCACCGGATGCTTCGAGTGGGGGGCTAAAAAGCGTTCCCGCAATAGAGTGAAAGTGAACGGGCGACGAATCGGGATCATGCGGCGACCTCCGAGACCGCTCGTCAATCAGCGCGGGTTAATAATATATTGGGAGTTTTCTAGTAAGGATTTGTGGTAAAACGCCGTTTTATAGCAGATGGATTAATAAGGTTGTGACCACTATCGAGTAGTAATGACCCCGCCGGACGAGTATTCCCACGACGCAGGTGGCGAGAAAGCGCCAGCGTCCTGTGATCGCACGGACTCGTCGGACAGCGAGAGCGACTCGAGTGAGTCGGGAAAGTCCCATCAGGACGGTCCCACCAGTGAGGGTTCGAGTCCAGTAGAAACGAGTGACGTCGCGCAGTTTTCGGTGCCGGAGATGGACTGTCCCTCCTGTGCCGGAAAGGTCACCAAGAGCGTCGAAACGGAAGACGGAATCGAGACGGTCGATCCGCAGGTGACAACGGGAAGGCTCACCGTCTCCTACGACGGCGAGCAAACGAGTTCCGCCGCCATCGCCGAGCGGATAGAGAAGGCTGGGTACACGGTCGAGAGCGGTAACGCGGAGACCGCGAGGTTCACCGTCCCCGAAATGGACTGTCCCTCGTGTGCGGGAAAGATCGAAACCGCGCTCGAGCGCGTCGATGCGGTCGCGGAGTACGAAACCCAGCCGACGACCGGAACCGTCACCGTCACGCACGATTCCTCGAGCGCCGCGGAGACCGCGGTCGTCGATGCGATCGAAAGCGCCGGCTACGAGGTGACGAGCGCGACGAGCGGCGAATCGGCTGACGATGACGCCGAAAACGACCGCGAATCGATCTGGACGAGTTCGCGGGCGATCAAGACGTGGGTGAGCGGCGCATTCGTCGCCGTCGGGTTGCTCTTCGAGTTCGTCCTGACCGGACAGAACGGGCAGATCGGAACGGTGTTCGGCACGAACCTGTTCGTCGCGGACGCGCTCTTTCTCGTCGCAGTCGCTACCGGCGGCCAGGAGATCCTCCGAAACGGGTACTACTCGGCGCGGAATCTGAACCTCGACATCGACTTCCTGATGTCGGTGGCCATCCTCGGCGCGCTCGTCGCGAGCCTCGCGTTCGACGAGGCGCTTTACTTCGAGGCGGCCACCCTCGCATTCCTCTTCAGCGTCGCCGAACTGCTCGAGCGGTACTCGATGGATCGGGCCCGGAACTCGCTCCGCGAACTGATGGATCTCTCACCCGACGAGGCGACCGTCAAACGCGAGGAGGGGACGGAAACGATCCCCGTCGAAGACGTCGGCGTCGGGGACGTCGTCGTGGTAAAGCCCGGCGAAAAAATCCCGATGGACGGGATCATCGTCGACGGCGACAGCGCGGTCAATCAGGCCCCGATCACGGGCGAAAGCGTCCCCGTCGATAAGACGACGGACGACGAGGTGTACGCCGGGACGATCAACGAAGAGGGGTACCTCGAGGTCGAGGTCACCTCCGCCGCCGGCGACAACACGCTGTCTCGCATCGTGGAGATGGTCGAAGACGCCCAGTCGAACAAGACCGAACGCGAGCAGTTCGTCGAGCGCTTTTCGAAGTATTACACGCCAGTCGTCGTCGCGTTCGCGATTCTGACGACGATCGGAAGTCCGTTCGTCCTCGGAACCACGTGGTCGACCGCGGTCGTCTACGGGTTGACCCTGCTGGTCTTGGCCTGTCCGTGCGCGTTCGTCATCTCGACGCCCGTTTCGGTGGTGTCGGGAATCACGAGCGCGGCAAAGAACGGCGTCCTCATCAAGGGCGGGAACTACCTCGAGGCGATGGGAGCGGTCGACGTCGTCGCATTCGACAAGACGGGGACGCTGACGAAAGGCGAACTCACCGTCACCGACGTCGTCCCGTTGAACGGGAACACCGAGGAGGACGTCCTCCGGTGTGCGCAGGGGCTCGAGCGGCGGAGCGAACACCCGATCGGCGAGGCGATCGTCGCCGAGGCCGGAAGTGCGGGAGTCCCAGAGCGCGAAGTCGACAACTTCGAGAGCATCACCGGGAAGGGTGTCCGCGCGACGCTCGACGGCACCTCCCACTTCGCCGGGAAGCCTGGACTGTTTACGGAACGGGGCTTCGATCTGTCCCACGTTCACGCGACGACCGACGGCGGCGTCGTCACGCGGACGGCACGAGCGATCTGCGATCGGAACAACTGTCTCGATCTGCTCGAGGACACCGTCCCGAAACTCCAGTCAGAGGGGAAAACCGTCGTCCTCGTCGGGACCGAAGACGAACTCGAGGGCGTCATCGCAGTCGCCGACGAAATCCGCCCGGAAGCGAAAGATGCGATCGACCGCCTTGAGCGGCTCGGAGTGTCTCGGACGGTGATGCTCACGGGTGACAACGAACGCACCGCCCGCGCGATCGCAGAGCAGGTCGGCGTCGACGAGTTCCAGGCCGAGCTTCTCCCGGAGGAGAAGGTGGCGGCAATCGAGGACCTCGTCGACGAGTACGACGGCGTTGCGATGACCGGCGACGGCATCAACGACGCGCCCGCGCTCGCCACGGCGAGCGTCGGTGTTGCGATGGGAGCCGCCGGAACCGATACCGCCTTAGAGACCGCGGACATCGCGTTGATGGGTGACGACCTCGCGAAGCTTCCGTACCTCTACGAACTCGCCAACGACGCCAACGGCGTTATCCGACAGAACATCTGGGCCAGTCTCGCCGTGAAAGCCGGGCTCGCAATCGGGGTCCCGTTCAGCTACGTTCCCATCTGGCTCGCCGTCCTCGCTGGCGACGCCGGGATGACGACCGCGGTCACCGGAAACGCGATGCGACTGTCCGGGATCGAACCGAAGGCGGACGCTGAGACGGAGAGTTGAACCGCTCGAGCGAATCCGGAAATAGATCGCTCGAATGAGACGCGTTGGATAGCAATAGTCGGTTACACGTCGAGTCACGTACGCTCCGGACGGATCTGAACTTTTAGGCCATCTCGAGAATCGCAGCGCTTGAGTCGCTGGATCTTTCTTTGAGTTGGTGGAGAATAGTGAGTTGAAAGTTTTAATGTTTTCTCTCTTAGTGGAGATAGCTGGGAGCGGATATTCGGTATGACCGGGTTTCTCGAGCCCTCGATAGTGGCTGTGACAACCAGGTTCTTGCGCTCTCAAAAAGAGTCGCGGACACGAGAAAACAAACGGAGGGCGCTCTACCAGTTGCCCTCAAGTTCAAGAAGAGCCTCGAAAGAGCAAACAGCGCGTCAACGGACTCCCGCGAGTTCACTCGAGCGGCGATCGATCACCCATCGAGGTCGTGCTCGCCGACCGCTATATCGTCGTTCGAAGCCGACGAATCAGTCGCGATCGATTCCGTCTCGTCCGTCGGGAAGTAACACGCTGCACGGTGTGTCTCGTCTCCCGTCGCGTCGATTCCCGGTTCGCTCTCTCGGCACGACTCCTTGGCTTTCGGACACCGCGGGGCGAACGCACAGCCGGACGGGAGATCGACCGGGTCCGGTGGCTCGCCCTCGAGCAAAACTCGTGTTCGATCCGCCGTTGGATCCTTTTCCGGCGCAGCAGACAACAGCGACGCGGTGTATGGATGCTTGGGTTGGGTCGCGAGACTGTCGATCTCTCCCTCTTCGATGACGCGCCCGAGGTACATGATCGCGAGCCGATCTGACACTTGCGTCAGGCTCGCCAGGTCGTGGGAGATGTAGATGATCCCGATATCCTCGGTGTCGGCCAGTTCTCGGAGCAAGTTCAACAGGTTGACTTTAAGAGACACGTCCAGCATCGAGGCGGGTTCGTCACAGATCAGGAAGTCCGGATCCAGAACGAGCGCCTTCGCGACTGCGACGCGCTGGCGCTGGCCGCCGGAGAGTTCGTGTGGATACTGGTCGAGGAACTCGTCGGCGGGTGTGAGCCCCACCGTCTCCAACGTTTCGACGATCGCGCGTTCTTTCTGGTCGGTTCGATAGTCGTGGATCGAAAGCGGTTCACCGACGAGTTGGCGAACGGTGTGGCGAGGGTTCAGCGAATCGAACGGATCCTGGAAGATGATCTGGACGTTTCGCCGGAACTCCTGTAGATTCCCGTCCTGATAGTACTCGTAGGACTCGCCATCGAACGTTAGTTCACCACCGGTCGGGTCCTCGAGTAAGGCGATTGTTTCGCCGAGCGTGGACTTCCCGCAGCCGCTCTCGCCAGCGACGCCGAGGACTTCGGATCGACGGACCGAGATCGAGATGCCGTCGACGGCCTTGACGTACTCGGGGTCAGTTCCGCGAATTTTGTCGAGCAGCGATTGGCTCTGTCCGTAGTGTTTCTCCAGCTCGTCGGTCTCGAGAATTACCTCGCCGCGGTCCGAATCGGTTGCGGTAGTTTCGGGGAGATCCCACGTCTCAGGTTCGGTAGCCGTCCGTCGCATCTGTGCGGCCTCCTTGACGCGGTGACAGGCCGACCGGTGATTTCGATTCGGCAGATCGACTGGGTCCGGGTGCGATTCGCGACACGCATCCGTTTCGAACGGACAGCGGTCTCGAAACACACAGGCGTTCGGTTCCTGGTTTAGATTCGGTGGCGAGCCGGGGATCGAAACAGGATCGACGTCATCTGTCTCGATTTCGGGGAACGAGTTTTTCAACCCCATCGTGTAGGGGTTAGTCGGATCGACCAGCACGTTTTCGACGCTGCCCTGTTCCATTACCTTGCCGCCGTAGAGAATCGATAGCTCGTCGCAGGTTTCGGCGATGACACCGATCTCGTGCGTGATCAACAACAGCGAGCTATCCATTCGCTCTTGAATCTCGAGGATCTTGTCGATGATCTTGTCCTGAACGATGACGTCTAACCCGGTCGTCGGTTCGTCCGCGATGATCAGGTCGGGTTCTAGCGCGAGCGCCATCGCGATGGTGACCCGCTGGCGCATCCCGCCGGAGAACTCGTGTGGATAATCGTCGGTCCGATCGGGATCCAGGCCCACGATTTCGAACAGTTCGCGGACGCGATCCTGTGCTTTCGCATCCGTGACGTTTCGGTGCGTGTGGATCGCCTGTGCGATCTGGTCGCCGGTCGGCATCACCGGATCGAGCGAGTCCATCGCGCTCTGTGGGATGTAGGCGATGTCCTCCCAGAGGATATCGCGGAGTTCGCCATTGGAAAGCGAAGTGAGATCCGTTCCATCGAACTCGATCGTTCCGTGCTCGACCGTTCCATTGCCTGGGAGCAATCCAAGCAACGCCTCCGCGACCGTGGACTTTCCGGAGCCGGACTCGCCGGCGAGACCGTAGTTGATCCCCTCCTCAATCGCAAAGGAGACGTCGTTGACGGCGTGGACTGGTTCGTCGTCGGTCTCGTACGTGACTTTGAGGTCTTCGACTTGGAGTAGCGTCATTGGTCTGTCTGAATTTCTGGATTGATGACTTCCTCGTAGGCGCGGCCGATGAGGAACACCGAGGTAGTTATCGCGGCGATACCGATCGCGGGCGGCAACACCCACCACCACGCGACGCGCATGTTGCCCGAGGCGAACACCTGTCGAAGCATCCGACCCCAGCTCGTCATCGTCGGGTCACCGAACCCGAGGAAGGCGAGACTCGCCTGCGCAGCGATCGCCCAGGCGACCCCGTAAGCGGTGTACAGGAATCCGATTGGCAACACGTTCGGCGCAACGTGGTAGACCATCGTCCGAAGATTGCTCGCACCGCTAGCTCGAGCCGATTTGACGAACGTGCGTTCACGAACCGAGAGCACCTCCGAACGGACGACTCGAGCCGGCATTTTCCAGAGGAACGCAGCGATGATAGCCGTTATCAGCCAGATGTTTGGCGTCATGAACGTGAGCAACAGCAACGCCATCGGCATGAACGGCAGCGAGAAGGTGAGGTCCGTCAAGCGCATCAACACTTCGTCGACCCACCCGCCGTAGTACCCGCTGACGACGCCGACCGTAAACCCGAGTGCGCCGGTCCCGAACCCGCCGAACAGACCGACGATGAGCGTCGGCCGTGCGCCGGCGAGGAACTGACTCAGTACGTCCTTTCCGTAGGAGGTCGTCCCGAAAAACGCCTCAGCGCTCGGGGCCGAGAGTCGAAGGACGGACCCGCCGTCACCGCGGACGGTGTGTGCGATCGGTTCATGTGGAGCCAGAAGCGGCCCGAATAGCCCGAGGAACACGAACGTGGAAACGATGATCATGCTCGCGAACGCGAGCGGATCCCGTCGCAGGAACGCGAACTGATTCCGGAGGGTCGTCCACAGGGCGTCGATTCGGCTGTACACCGCTGCTTTTGGCGTCGTTTCGGTACTCACGCAGACTCACCCCCGTTAGCCGAGATGGTCGGATCGAAGTACGCGTAGAGAACGTCCGCGACGAGGTTCGCGATGATAACAGCCAGCGCCATGATGAACACTGCGGCCTGTACGAGCGGGTAGTCCTGTTGCTGGATAGCTAACACCAGTTCCCGGCCGATACCGGGCCAGCTAAAGACCACCTCGAGCAGGATCAGTCCCTGGAATATCATCCCCAGTCGGAGCGTGAAGTACGTCAAGATGGGGAGCATCGAGTTCCGGCCCGCTCGAGCCAGTTGTTGGGTCTCCGTGAGTCCCTTCGCCCGATGAAGCTTGAGGAACTCGGAACCTCGCTTCTCGACGACCCCGTTGCGAGCTAACAACAGGAAATCGCCGCTGTAGTAGAGGACGGCGATGGCGAAGGGGAGCATGTAGTGATGCAAGAAGTCGAGCGAGACGAACGTCTCGAAATAGCCCTCGGGAGTCGCCCGAATCGAACGCATTCCGAGCGCCGGGACGATCTCCAGATTGTACGCGAAGACGATAATGAAGAATATCGCCGTGATGAACACCGGCGTCGAGCGTAACAGCGTCGTCGAAACGATACTTGCCTTTTCGAAGCGGCTACCGCGATTCCAGCCGGCGTACATGCCCGTCAGGGAACTGAGGACTGCCGTCGTCACCAGTGCCGGCACGAGCAGGATGAGCGAGTTGATCAACCGCGGCTCGAGGACCGTCCAAACCGGCTGACTGCGCAGGATCGAGTAGCCAAAGTTGAATGTCAGTAGGCTCGTGAGATAGCTGACGTACTGGCTCCACATCGGCTCGTCGAGACCGTACGTCGAGCGGATTTCAGTAATCTGTTCCTGATTGAGGTTGCCAGAGGTGACCAGAGCCTCGAAGGGACTTCCCGGTAGCAGCCGCAGAACGACGAATATCACCGAGACGGCGACGAGTGTCAGCAATATCGAAATTGCCAGACGCTTGAGGAGGAACCGCTGGAATTTCGTCATCGATCTCCCTCCATCGCGTTAATTGGAATCGCGACGGCCGAATCATGCGCAGCAATTCGTACAGCAGAGGCCGGTTCAGTATCGGGGGAGACCCGTGTCAGGTCGGGCGCGTGATTCGCGCCGAGACGGTTCCGCTGCCATTGGCATTGTCGTAGTGTCGTCTGCTCCATCGTCGAGTTCATGAGAAATCCGCCTGTTCGAGTTCTTCCCTGCGCTTGTAGGTGTTTTCGGGCTGAATACGATCGACGAACGCGCCCCACGCCTCACCGTTAGGATAGCGGAGGTTGTCGTTGCCGTCCCAGGTGTACCCCGCCCGCTCGAGGATGTGCCGCGCCTCCTCGATGTCGGTTGTGTATTCTGTCGTCTCCGGGTTGTGCCACTGGGTGAGCGGCGAGATCGGGTTCTCGCCCGGCGGGACCGTCGCTTCTCCCTGCAAGAAGTCGTCGATGAACGCCTGTGAGTCGATCGACTTCGCCAACGCCACGCGAAACTCCTTGTCGCGGACGAGCGGACATGAGAACATGAGCTTCCCGTCGAGCGGGGCGTAACTTCCGGCTGAAACCTGTTCGATCCCGTTTTCGTTCGCCGCGCGCTCGGCCTGCAGCGTCGACAGGTTCGTTCCGATCGCGTGAATCGACCCGCTCTGGAGCGAACCGATCAGGGCGTCGACGTTGCTGACGTTGATCCAGATGACCCGATCGACGCCGGGCCCGCGTTCGACTTGATCGCCGAGCGCATCGGCCCGCCAGTCGTCGTCGAACATCCAGTGGTCGTCGTTACGCGAGGCGGAAAATCGTGTACCTTGCTCCCATGTTTCGAACTCGAAAGGGCCAGTTCCGACGGGTTCATCCGGGTTGTGCTGGGACGGGTTGTCGACGTCCTCCCACCGGTGTTTCGGGAGGATAACGCTCCGGACGACTCGCTGGGTCATAAACGCCGCATCAGGGTTCGACAGGTTGAACCGCACCTCGAGATCACCGAGCACCTCGACCGATTCGATCGGATCGTAGAACGGGACCTGACTCGAGGACGCGTATTCCTGATAGAGATCGACTGTAAACGCCACGTCCTCGGCGGTGAACGCTTCGCCGTCGTGCCATTCGACGCCCTCGCGGAGTTCGAGTTCGACCGTCGTTTCGTCGACGAATCCGCCGTCAGTCGCGAGCGCGGGAACCACATCGAGATCCGGCGTTGCGTCGAACAGGCCGTCGTAGATGAACGTGAGACGTTTCGCCTCTGCACCGCCTGCAGCCCACGGCAAGTTCAGCGAGTTCATCGACGTCGAAACGCCCTTGACGTAGGTCCGGTTATCCGTCTCGGGTTGGAGGTTGACCTCCGTCCAGACGAACGAGTCCATCGTCGGACCGTTACCGGGCGTCTCCACGTAGCCGCTCCACATCTCCGTGTTCACCGCCGTGACGATGTTCGGAAAGAGCGTGATCAACGCGCCGACGTCCTCGGCGAATAGCTCCTGTGCCCGATCGACGAGTTCCTCTCGTTCGTCCCGATCAGTCGTCCGAGCCTGTTCGATGAGTATTTCCTGAAGTTCGGGGTGATAGTAGTTGTCGTAGTTCGAGAGCGATCCCTTCGTCCGGCGCATCAATAGCGGATTCGGATCGAGCCCTCGCTGCGGATCAGGTCCATGGGTGCTCATCGAGATTACCGCCTCGAGTCCCTTCGTCGACCAGCTTTGGGCGTAGAGCTGATTCATCGGCCGGTCGTTGAGCTGCACTGCGATTCCCAGGTCGTTGAGCCTTCGTTGTACCATGAATGCGTGTTCGCGCATCCACGGGTCGTCCTCACTCGAGAACTCGACCGGAAGCGGGTCGAGTACCGCACCCCCAGTCGCGCTGTACTCGAGTGGCGGGGAATCAGCGTCGATCGTTTCCCAATCCCGCCAATACTGAGTCTCGACAGTTTTTGGTACGCCGTCTGGTATATCTGGCTCGAGACTCTGGCCACGGCTGTCAGTACAACCGGCGAAGGTACCGGCACCGACTACGGACGCGGCCGTGGCGAGGTAGCTGCGTCTCGTGAGTCGGTTGGGTTGATCCCGAGCCGAACCTTCATGGTTTTTTCTCAGCGTCATCCACCCCCATGTTATGAGGTGACTAGAATCGTATTATCCCCTATTGGGATCGATGAGGATCATTTATTAAATGGGGGCAGATATTTTGGTCGCTGATCGGCCGTTAGTTCCGTGGACCATAGATGAGTTCGAGGAGGGTTCGTTCCGCGGTTCGGAGTCGCTCGCTCACCGTCGATTGTGCGATGTCGAGTTCGGCGGCGAGGTCCGTCGCGGATGTTTCTCGAGGAATGTCGAAGTAGCCATTGTCGTAAGCCGTCTCGAGGACTGCCAGTTGCTCGTCGGTAAGCTTCGAGACGAGAACCTCCGTCAGTCGGCCACTGTCGAGCGGTTCACCCGGCTCCTCGTTTTGCGTGACAGAGAGCAGTTCGAACTCGCCAAGTGTGTCCTGAATCTCGTCTGCCAGCGACCGGAACTGATCCCAGTCCCGGGCGGTAACGACGACCTCGAAGACGCCGTTTTGCAACACGATTCGGTTCGGGATCGCTTCCTGTCGCAACACGAGGCTCAAGATAAACGGATACGATTCGTTCGCCAAGATGGTGAGTCGCCTGATCTCGAGGTCGTCCGACTCGGTCGGAACTTCGCTGCTGTAGAACAACGACACGCCGGAGATCTCCTCGAGGACTCGCTCCGGCGTAAACGGATCGTTCGATGCAACTGTCAGTGACTCGATCCACGTTCCGTCCTCGACGTAGAACGCGTTGTCCAGTTCGATACTTCGAATGTTGCCCAGCGCCCGGCAAAGCTTAGCCAGCACACCAGTCGTCGCGGTCGTAAACTCAACGCGTAGGATCGGTACCCCTCCGTACGGAGAGAGGAAAACCCAGCCACATATACTTCACGCTGTTCGGCCGCTCACTCAATCCCCCTCGGACGAGTATGCTCTCTCGGATGCCGCGGAAGCGCCAGCGGAATCCCCATCGATCCGTTCCAGTACGGCGAGCGTGCCAGTCGCGTACGCGACGAATCCAGCCCCGGTGATCAAGAATCCGAGTCCGAGGCGCAGTTCGTCGGAAACATCTAACAACGGGCTGACACCGATGAGCGCAGCCAGCGTAACGAGTCCGACACTGAGCCCCGTCCAGCGTTTGTCGTTCCAGGTCTCTCCGGTCGCGTACGCCGGGTAGCGATTGCCAATGTGGAGGGTGAGTTTGAGCCCACAGACCCAGCAAAGCCCCGTGACGAGCGCGAGACTGGGATATCGGCCGATCCAGTACAGACCGATGGACACTGCACATCCAACGAGAAGGGCGACGAGCGTGTCTCGAGCGGTTCGTTGCATACGTTACCTAATGCTATACTACCGGAAAAATATTTGTGAACGGTTTATCAGTAATGGACGGACCACCGTCTATCATCGCATCTCGGTATTGACCTCGCTGGCGGACCGGTTCAAGAATCGGCAACGGAATCAGCGTTCTCGAGGCATCGATACGACGGACGACGAGTCCGTATTCTAGTCGCTATCGAGCAAAGACAACGCGGTTCGTGAGAGCACTGAAACGCCGATCGGGAGACACTCCTCGTCGACGTCGAACGTCGGCGTGTGATGACCGCCCGGATTGCTCGCACCGATACCGACGTACGTGGCTTTGCCGCCGTTTTCGGCGACGGTCTTCATCAGATACGTGGCGTCTTCGCTCGCATCGAGCGTCCCGCTGCGACGGGGAGACTCGACCGCCTCGAGTTCGGTCGCGCTTTCGTATACGGCATCGACCATCTCTTCGTCACAGTCTTGCCGTATCGATTGTCCGATGACTCGGACGTCCATCTCACAGCCGTGCATCTCCGCGGCGTGCTCGAGGCAATCGTACACGGATTCTTTCATATACTCCATCAGCTCGGTCGACCCGCCCCGTACTTCCGCTTTCGCGGTCGCCGAGTCGGCGATGACGTTCGCCGCGTTCTCCGATCGGATCTCGCCGATATTCACTCGAGTCGTCCCATCACCGTGGCGGGGAATCGCGTACATGTTGTTCGCCGCGGTGATCAAGGCTTGCACAGCGTTGTGGCCGTCGTGTGGTGCGGTACCGGCGTGTGCCGACGTTCCGTCGAAGGAAATGTCAAACCGGCAGAGTGCGAGCGCTTCGTCGAGTCCGGCGACGACTTCGCCGGCCGGCAGGTCGAGTCCGACGTGGGTACCCATCAGATAGTCAATATCAGAGAGATGATCGGTGTTTGCCATCGCCTTTCCACCGCCAAGGAGTTCTTCGGAAGGTTGGAAGAAAACTTTGAAAGTACCACTGAAATCGCTCTCCGAGACCTCCTTGAGAACCCCAAGTCCAATTGTTATGTGCGCATCATGGCCACAAGCGTGCATAAATCCGTCATTAGTTGACTGGAAGTCGTTTGCGCTCGGAAAATGGCTCGCATCAGTGGATTCAGTTATCGGGAGGGCATCGATATCCACCCGGAGACCGACGCAGGGACCGTCGCCGTTGTCGACGACCGCGGCCGCGCCGGTATTGCCACCGGCTATCTTCTCGAACACGTCGGGCCGGTCGATATCGTTCCGAGCGCGCTCCAGCCACGTGGCTAACTCCCGTTCGTCCGGAACGCCGAGTCTCTCGTTCGGGTCGATAGCGTCGGGACCAACGTGGATTTCGTCCGCACCGATTCGCTCGATCTCGTCGACGATTTTCGCGGTCGTCCAGAACTCGCACCAGCCCGGTTCGGGGTGTTCGTGAAACGCGCGTCGCAACTCGACCAGTTCACTCGCCTCTGCCATAGAGTAACATGGCAATACCAACTATTTATAATTTCCCAAGGCGGCGTTACAGAAAGACGGCCGAAATCGAGTTAGACCGCAGAAAGGTGCCGGAACGGGCGTCTCACGAACTCGTCTCGATCATACCGCGTTGCCACATGAGTTTCGCAGCGTAGATCGTGCCGAACACGGAGACGACGATCACGGCGTAGATCGGAAGGCCGGGGAGGAACGCGAAGTATCCGAGATCCATCAACACCGTCATCACCAGCGCGATAGAGAAAGCGACCGCGGCTATCTTCGGGTAGTCCCGTCCGAACTGCGCGAAAATCGCACCGAAGATCGCAGGCACCAGGTAGGACTCGAGGGCGTTCCGGACGAATTCGGGAAGCGCCTCGAACACGGGAACGAGCGCGAGGGCACCGACGGTCAATATCGTGATGTTCACGAAAATCGACCCGGCGATCGCGATGGTCGAGATGATGCTCCCGCGGGGGGTCCCCGCTTCGACATCGGCGCTCTCCTGTGCTGCAGCAGCACACGGTAAGCGGAGGTTCGAGATGTTACCCGACAGGAACGCCATGTACGTCCCGGGAATACCGAGAACCGGATAGTACGAGATGGGTTCAATGAACCAGATGATCCCGAACGTGGTCGCGACGGACACGAATCCGCCGACTATCGCCCCCGTCGGCGGGATAATCTCGAACACGGCGAGCAAGACGAGCGCCGGCCCGAACGAAAAGGCGACGGCGAGCAGACTCGTTATTCGCCCCCATTTGTTGATATATGGGATGAAATCCGATTCGTAGACGCTCTCACCTGAACCCGACGGTGGCGACATCGTCACCACCCCCCTCCGGCGACCATGTGAACACCTATTCCGACGACGAGGCCGACCGCCATCGACGTCCCCAGCGCCCATTCTCTGATCCACTGAACGTCGTTCTCATCAGCTATCTTCAATAGCGACAGCATGACTAACCCTCCGATCGCAAGGGATCCCGTTTCGGGAGCCCCGGCCGTGACTTCCCCGGAGACGAAATACGCGAACGCCCCGAGCATCGCGCCGGAGGTGACGATCGGGAGCAGTTTCTCCCGCCCGCCGACGATTTTCTGTCTCGCCTTCTCCATGTGCGGCGTCCCGACAGCCGCGACGATCAACCACCCGATACCGCCGAGGGTCATCGTCCAGACTGCAGTCGCGAACGCTCTCTCGGTAATTCCCTCGTCGCCAAACCCGAATCCGAGCTGGGAAACCCCCAGTTCCGCGGCCGGGAGTTCGAAGGCGACGGATCCGATGACGGACAGTCGCATCCAGGCAACTGGCCCGCCGACGACCGCGATAAGTGCGAGCATCGCCGCGAGCACTGCTATTGCAGGGCCGACCGCCGAAATGACCCCAGTTTTCAGCCCGGTTTTGAGCTGCTCGTCAGATAACCCCATCTTTTTCCCGTTTTTCCACGACCGTCGAAGGAACAGCCCCGCTTGCACTAACACCATCGAGACCACTGGAATCGCCGAGATCCAGAGCCAGTTGCTGTTGGCCACATCCATGTAAGCCGGTGCCGCGGCTGTGTTGAGATACCATCCCATGGTAATCAATAGCTACTACCGAGAACATATATATCTGATGTATACAGAACGCGAATACGAACTGAGTTATCCGCTTGACCGTATTGAGAAGGCAGATGGTCAAAACCAGCGGAACCGGCACAACGGAGTACGATTTCGCGAATCGGAACGTTAAATATGTCGAGTCCGCAGTGTGCAGTCATCATGGGAGGACTACTCGAGCAACTGCTCGGCGACCCGTTTACCGTGATGAACGCCGTCGGGCTGATCGCGTTCGCTCTCGTGGGCGCAACGAAAGCGATCCGCGAGCGATTCGATATCTTCGGCGTTACCGTCGTGGGGCTCGCAACAGCCTTCGCAGGTGGGGCGACCCGGGACATTTTGGTCGACCGAGTCCCCCTTGCGCTTCGTTCGCTGGGGGAGGTTAGTCTCGGTGTGTTCGGTGTCGCCCTCGCGATCGGGCTCAGTATGGCCCTCGAGTCGCCCGACGATCACCCCTTTACCGTAGTGGCGGACGCGGTCGGACTCGCCGCGTTTACCACCGCCGGGGCCATCGTCGCGGCGGACAGCGGCCTGCCGGGTTTCGGAGTGGTCGTCATCGCGACCATCAACGCCGTCGGCGGGGGTGCGATTGCAGATATCCTGTTGGACCGAACGCCGTTTATCATGATCGACGACTTCTACGCGAGCTGTGCGGTACTCGGCGGAACGACCTACTGGCTACTCGATACCGCAGGGATTGGTGGCGGAGCAGCGGCGCTGTGTGCCACAGTCACCGTCGGAACGAGGCTGGCCGCCGTCTACTGTCAGTGGGCGCTTCCGACCCCCCACAACGGTAACGAACAGTTCGAGTAACGGTTCGCGACGAACTCGAGTCGGAGAGAAACTCAGATACTGGACTCCGCCGACCGTGTCCCGCTGGTTTCCCGGAAGGTTCGAGGCGACAAGTGACGATGGTGATCGGGCGAACCGCGTTACTCCGTGTCCGAGAGCGCGTGCCAGGACAGGCGCGGCGTCCGTGCGGCACTCGTCTGATCGATGTACCGCGCGCTGGTTCGCTCGGGTGCGGATTCGAGTGCGTCCTCGTCGTCGGCGACGGCGTCGAACGCGGCGGCGAGCCGATCGAGCGATCGCTTGCTCTCGGCCTCGGTCGGCTCGGTCATCAGCGCTTCCGGAACGATCTCCGGCCACTTCGTCGTCGGCGGGTGGACGCCGAAATCGAGCATGCACTTTGCGAAGTCGGCGGCGTCGAGGTCGCCGGCGCTCGCGACGAACTCGTGATGGAAGGGGCCGAAGGGCACCTCGAGGTCGATCTGGCTGGCGAGGTAGTTCGCATTGAGCACCGCCTTCGCGCTCGCGTCCTCGAGACCCTCGTCACCGAGCCGGCGGATGTACGCGTGGGTCTTGAGCAGCACCAGCCAGTTGCCCATCGCGCCGTGGACCTTGCCGATCGACTCCGACGGCTCGAACAGTTCGTAGCCGTCCGAACCCTGACGGACCTGCGGAGACGGCAGGAACGGCGCGAGCTCCTCGGTGACGCCGATCGGACCAGCGCCCGGTCCACCGCCGCCGTGGGGCGTCGCGAACGTCTTGTGGACGTTGTAGTGCATGATGTCGAAGCCCATGTCGCCCGGTCGCGCGTGCCCGAGCAGCGCGTTCAGGTTCGCGCCGTCGTAGTACAGCAGACCGCCGGCGTCGTGAACGATGTCGGCGATCTCCTCGATATCGCGCTCGAACAGCCCGAGCGTGTTCGGGTTCGTCAGCATCAACGCGGCGGTTTCGCTACCGACGGCGCTCGAGAGCGCCTCGAGGTCGACCCGACCGTCGTCGGTGGCCGGTAACTCGACGACGTCGTAGCCCGCCATCGCGGCGCTGGCGAAGTTCGTCCCGTGCGCGCTCGCCGGCACGATGACCTCGGTTCGCTCGTCGCCCTCGCCGTTTCGCTCGTGGTAGGCCGCGGCGACGAGAATGCCCGTGAACTCGCCGGCTGCTCCCGCCGGCGGCTGGAGCGTCACCGCGTCCATCCCGCCGATGCGCCCGAGATAGTCCTGGAGTTCGGCGTAGAGCTGGAGCGTCCCCTGAACGCTCTCCTCGAGGCGGTCCGGATGGACGGCTGCCGACGCCCGCGCCGCGATGTCCTCGGTGAACTTCGGGTTGTACTTCATGGTGCAGGAACCGAGCGGGTAGGGACCGCTGTCGATCCCGTAGTTCATCTGCGAGAGGCGCGTGTAGTGGCGCGCGGCTTCGGGTTCCGAAAGCGCCGGCAGGGATATCGAGTCTCTGGTGAGGTCCTCGGGCAACCCGTCGTACTCGACGTCGACCGTCGTCCGATCCTTCTCGGCGAGTAACGGCTCGTACCCGTCCGATTCCGGATCGTTCCAGACGGCCTGCTGATGGCCGGCCATCAGTCGAGCACCTCCGCTATCGCGACCACAAACGCATCGATCTCGCGCTCGTTCGCGTCGGTCACGCAGATCTGGACCGTCTCCTCGTCGACGGCGTGGACAGCGAAGCCTTCCGCGTAGAGGTCCGAAACGAACTCCGAAGCGGGCGGTTCGACGGTCGCCCTGAACTCGCGGAAGTTGTGGTACTCGGCGGCCGAGGCCTCGATGCCGTCAATCGCATCGATCTGAGCTGCGAGACGCTGCGGGAGTCGATGACAGGATTTCGCGAGTTCGACGAGTCCGTCTGGACCGAGCAGCGTCGCGTGAATCGCGGCTCGCAGCGCGACCCACGCCTGGTTGGTACAGATGTTCGACGTCGCTCGCTCTCGGCGAATGTGTTGTTCTCGAGTCTGGAGCGTCAGCGTGTACGCCCGCTGGCCACGATCGTCCTCGCTGGCGCCGACGAGACGGCCCGGAACCTGCCGGAGATACTCCTCGCGGCAGGCGAACAGGCCGAGTCCCATTCCGTAGGCCGAACCCAGCCCGAGGGTGCTCGCGTCGCCGACCACGACGTCGGCACCGACCGACGCCGGCGTCTGCAACAGCGACAGCGCGACCGGGTCTGAGCCGAGGCAAAACAACACCTCGCTGTCAGCGAGGTGGGTCCCGACCTCCTCGAGAGCGGGCTGGATTCGACCGCTCGTCGTCGGGTTTTCGACGTACGCGAACGCGACGTCGTCGTCGACGGCGGCGGCGATCTCGTCGGGATCGACCACACCACCGTCGGTCGGATACTCCGCGACGACGAGGTCGGCCCCGGAAACGTAGTTTTCGAGGACTGCCCGTCGCTCGTCGAGGAGCGTATCGGGGACGAGTACACGATCACCCGTAACGGCCCTGACGCGCTGGGACAGCGTGGCCGCCTCGCCCAGCGCGGTGGCGGCGTCGTACATCGAGCAGTTCGCGACCTCGAGACCGGTCAGTTCCACGAGCAGCGACTGGTACTCGAACAGCGCCTGCAGGAATCCCTGCGTGATCTCGGGCTGGTACTGCGTGTAGGAGGTCAGAAACTCCGAGCGATCGGCCAGGTGGTCGACGAGCGACGGGACGTAGTGATCGTAGTGGCCGCGCCCGAGGAACTCGGTTACGGAGTCGTTTCGGTCGAGGATCTCCGTCAACCGCCGTCTCACGTCTCGCTCAGATGCGGCGTCGATCCCGAACGAACCGTCGAACCGCACCGATTCCGGAACGTCGAATAGGTCCTCGACCGAGTCCGCGCCCACCGCCTGAAGCATCGCATCGACGTCCGCTTCGGAGTGGGGTGCGAACGGCGTTCCGGACCGACTCGTCGCCGTCGATAGCGTCGTCTCGTGCTGACTCATTTGATCTGGTCCTCGTACTCGTCCGGGCCGAGAAGGTCATCGAGCGAGTCGTCCGTCTCGAGTTCGATCATCCACCCCTCGCCGTACGGGTCCTCGTTGACGAGTTCGGGGCGATCGAGTATCGTCTCGTTGACCGCGGCGATCGTTCCCGAGACGGGCGCGTAAACGTCCGAGATCGCTTTGATGCTCTCTACGACCCCGAACTCCGTCCCTTCCTCTAGTGTCTCGCCGGCGGCGGGAAGTTCGACGAAGACAATGTCACCCAGTTCGTCCTGTGCGAAGTCGGTGATGCCCACTCGAACGACGTCGTCCCGTCGCAGTATCCATTCGTGCGATTCCGCGTACCGCCGTTGTGCTGGTATGTCGAATTCCATCGGTTACGTGTCTCCCTCCTGGGTCCCCAGAAATCGTTGATCGACGATCGTTGCATCCACCACGTTGTCGCGAACCTCGACTCCGACCTCGGTCCCCTCGTCCGCATACGCCGCGTCGACGTAGCCGAGCGCGATGGGAACGCCGAGCGTCGGACTCATCGTGCCGCTGGTCACGGCACCGATCTCCGCCCCGTCGGCGACGATCGAGTAGCCGGCGCGCGCGATCGCCCGCTCGTCCACTCTGAGTCCGACGAGGCGCTCGTCGACGCCCGCGGCCTCGAGTTCCCGAAGCGCGTCCGCGCCGACGAACGGCGTCGAGAAGTCGACGACGAACTCCAGCCCGGCCTCGAGCGGCGTTCGCGGCTCGTCTTCGGGGTCGAAATCCTCGCCGGAAAGGAGGAGACCGGCTTCCAGTCGGAGCGTGTCTCGAGCGCCCAGACCGCACCGCTGGATATCCTCGAACGCGCCCCAGACGGACTCGGCGTCGGTCGCCGGAAACACGATCTCGACGCCGTCCTCACCGGTATACCCGGTTCTGGCGACGAGACAGTCGACACCCTCGATCGCGACGCGGCGCGCGCAAAATCGACCGAGATCCGACACCGAATCGCTCGCGACCGAGGAGACCGCGTCGACCGCTTCGGGGCCCTGTATCGCGATCATTGCGGTTTCGTCGGTTACGTTCTCGACGGTGGCGTCGAGGCCCTCGTCCGCCCCAAAGCGGCGCCATCTGTTCGCCAGTTGCTCGTCGTGACCGGCGTTCGGGACGAAGAGGTAGTCCTCCCGTTCCGGACGGCGGTAGACGACCGTATCGTCCAGTAGGATGCCGTTCTCGTCGAGGACACAGGAGTACTGGGCGTCTCCTGGTTCCAGTTCGTCGACGGCGTTCGTCGTGAGCCGATCCATCAGTTCCGTCGCGTCGGGCCCCCGAACGACGACTTCGCCCATGTGACTCACGTCGAAGCGGCCGGCCGTTTCCCTAACTGCCGTATGCTCCGTACGTATCGAATCGAACGTAACGGGCATCTCCCACCCACCGAAGTCGGTGAAGTCCGCGTCGGCAGCACGATGGGCCGAGTATAAAGGTGGCTTCTGTAACGTCACACTGGAACCATCAGAGACGGCTCACATAAATTTCACTGTTCTGTGATCGAACCGTCGGCGTCAGTTGACTCGCGTGACCGGAAACCCAGCATCCTGAATGGCGGCGACGATCCGTTCGGTCTGTTCGGTCCCGCTCGTCTCGACGCGAAAGTGGAGGTACGCCTCACCGACGTCTAAGTCCTCGACGGACCGCTCGTGGCGAACGTTCCTGACGTTCGCGTTGTGGTCTGCGATCAGCGCGGAGAGCCGTTCCAGTCGCCCCGGTTCGTCGACGATTCGGACCCGGAATCTGACGAGTTGCTTTCGCGCGGTCAACCCGTGGGTGAGGACCGTCTGGAGGTCGGTCATACTAAGATTCCCCCCGGAGAGCACCGGGACGACGAGTTCGTCGCGAACGTCCAGTCGATCGCTTCGCAACGCGGCGATGGTCGTCGCGCTCGCCCCTTCGATCATCTGTTTCGTCCGCTCGAGCGTGAACAGCACGCTGTCGGCTATCTGCGTGTCGGTGACCGTGACGACGTCGTCGACGGAGCGTTCGATGCGCTCGTAGGTGATCTGGGAGAGACTACCGGTCGCGATGCCGTCGGCGATCGTTCGAGTCTTGTCGCAGCTAACCGGTTCGCCCTTCTGCAAGCTCTGGGGCAGTGTCGCCGCTCCAGCGGCTTGGACGCCGACGATCCTGGTGTCAGGCTTTCGTTCGCTGATGACCGTCGCGATGCCGCTTATGAGTCCGCCGCCGCCGACCGGGACGACGATCGTGTCGACGTCGGGGACCTGCTCTACGATCTCGAGGCCGACCGTTCCCTGACCGGCAACGATAGCGGGGTCATCGTACGCGTGGACGAAGACGGAATCCTCGTCGACGAGCGTCTGTGCGTACTCCATCGCGGCGCCGAAGTCGTCGCCATGAAGTTCGACGTCGGCACCGTAGGCCGCCGTCGCGTCGATCTTGGTCTGGGGTGCGCTCCACGGCATCACGACCGTCGAGGAGAGTCCGAGCTCGGTCGCGGCCAGCGCGACGCCCTGAGCGTGATTGCCGGCACTGGCCGCGACCACGCGGGAGACGTCGGGCCCAGATTCGACTATTCGAGATAGCTTCGTGTATGCTCCGCGCGTTTTGAACGAGCCGGTACGCTGTAAGTGCTCCATCTTGAGGCGTATTTCGGCGCCGGTTTTGGCCTCGAGGGACCGACTCGTCTCGACGGGCGTCTCTCGCACGACCGACTCGTCGAACCGTTCGCGGGCTCGCTCTATCGCTGATACTGACAGATTCATTTGTGGGCGTCTCCGAGGCGCGTAGCGACCTCGGCCGTTACACGTCGCCGACCAGTAATAATAGTAGCGCAGGGGTGCGAGAACGATCCATAGCGGCCGTCGCCGCTCCGGAGACGGTTTTTCGATCGAAAATACTCCTGCTCGAGCTGTCCAGAGTCAGAGCGCTGATCGAGTTTCCAATATAGAAAAAGCAAATGAAGGGGAAGAGAGAGGACGGTGTACCGGACCGGGTGAGCGTGATGGAGGGAAACGCTATCTTGTCGGTTCGAACTGTGCACCTGACTACTGTCTCTTGTGCCAAAGCCGGTCGTCTGGGCCTTCGCTGTGACTTCTCTGAGCGCGTCTCGCGACCAGATTATTGAAAAAGCGCACGAGGAACCACCACAGGAACGATCGACACCGAACGCTGTGGAATTATTGCCATATTGGCGAGTTACGACACTAGGACCACTCTCACGGGCCCAGAGGGAGGTTTTCCAATATAGAAACTAATCCATCCCAGTTCCGACGTGAAAGCGCTCCGGAGGTAGCGGTTTACACCAATACGAGTGTAACAATCACGGCGTTTCGATGACGGTATCAGCGCCATCGAGAGATCCTGAACCGATACGACGGCGAGTTAGTTTCCGCCATGTCACTCACGAGTCCCGAACCGTCGCATCGTTCTCATTCGCCAGTTCGCGCTCGAGTTCCGAAACGACGGGCCGAAGAAGTTCGACGAGCTTTTCGTCGGACGGAAGGCGATACGGCGGCCCGGAGATATCGAGCGATCCGAACGCGGTTCCGTCCGGGCCCGTGATAGCCAGCGCCACCGATCGCAACCCCTCAAGGGCTTCCTGGTCGTTCACGGCGTATCCCCGCGAGCGAGTTCGCTTGAGTTCCGCGAAGAGTTCGTCCCGACTGGTGATCGTATTCGGCGTCTGGGCCGGAAGCCCCCACCGATCGAGAATCTCGTGGACGCGGTCGTCCGAGAACTCGGCCAGCATCGCTTTTCCGCTCGCGGAACTGTGCATGTAGAACTGGTGCCCCACCTGAAAACCCGTCACTGAGGGATTGCTGACTTCGTCGAAGAGAACGATACTCCGCCCGTTCTCCGCCACGGCGAAGCTCACTTCCTCGCCGGTCGCGTTAGCCAGTTCGAACGCGTGTTCCTTCGCGAGGTCGTACCGTTCGTCGCGCCGACGGGCCGCTTCCCCAAGATGGAAAAGCTTCAGGCCGAGCTGGTAAGTGTCCCCGACTTTCGTGACGTAGCCGACGTCTCGCAGTGTCTCGAGGTGCGTGTAGACGGTACTCGTCGAGAGCCCGACCTGGTCAGATATCTCGGTGAGCCGACCGCCGTCGAGTTCGTCGATCGCATCGACCACTCGAAGCGATGTCGCCGTCGTTTTTCGCCGGTCGCCGCGTCCATCGGATCCCATGCAATCCGAACGGTCGACGACCCGCTTAAATCCACTTCTTTCGGGCGGGCGACCCGGAACCACGTGATACAGGAATCGACGTCGACTGACTGGATGCATGCAGGGGGAGCGCATCGCCACTGTTTTGGTCGTCTTTCCCCGAGTTTGGGTCTCGCAAACGGATATCGAGGGTAGGAATTCGAAAACCACTCAGTCAAGGATATTTTCTCGGGATTTTGTTACATACATATGTATGTAAACTATTGATCATCTCGAGAAAGCGGTAGAAAGAAGTCGTCCGACGGGCAGATGATGAGCACTACTGCGTTCAGATCGCTATTCGTAACGGTCAAACGGCGAGCTCGAATCAGCGACAGGAGCAAACCCGGCGATAGCTGACAGTAGATGTACAATCGTAGACGGCATCGTTGAGGCCCGATCGAATCGTTGATCGACGACCCGAAACGTCGTTTGGTTCTCTCAAACAGATGGAGGTCTCAGATTTTTCGGACGCGGAACTCGAGTTCATTGAATAAATCTCTCCGATACGAGAAGATATAAAGCCCGATCGATGATATACGTATCCATGCTCGAGAACGATGCACACGGGCTCGGATTCGGGACGTACAGCCTCACGGGCGAAGACGGCATCGATGCCCTCGTCACGGCGCTCGAGGCGGGATATCGCCATCTCGATACCGCTCGTCTGTACGGCAACGAGGCGGAGGTCGGCGAGGCGATCGACCGCGCCGACGTCGACCGCGACGAACTGTTCGTCGCCACGAAGATCGCCCACTTCGAGGAGCCGGAGAAGACGCCCGAATACGTACGAAACGGGGTCGAAGAGAGCCGATCCCGACTCGGAATCGATACCATCGATCTACTCTACCACCACTGGCCCCGCAACAGGGACGATATCGAGACCGTGTTGCCGGTCTTCAACGAACTCGTCGAAACGGAGGCGGTCGAACGCGTCGGTCTGAGCAACTACACGCCGAGCGATCTGGAACTCGCAGACGAACTCCTCGAGCCATCCCCGTACGCGGTTCAGGCGGAGATGCATCCGTATTTACCACAGGAGAAACTCCGCGGAGCGGTTCGGGATCGCGGAGCGTTCTTCGTCGCCTACTCCCCGATCGCACAGGGGGAGGTATTCGAGGACACGACCATTTCGGCCATCGCCGACGAACGCGACACGACCGAAGCCGCCGTCAGCCTGGCCTGGCTCCGCTCGAAAGACGGGGTCGTTCCGATCCCCCGGTCGAAGACGCCCGAACACATCCGGAGCAACCGCGAAGCGCTCGAGCTAGACCTGACCGACGAAGCGATCGAGAGGATCGACGATATCGACCGTCGACTCCGGTGTGAGGATCCCGAGTGGATGCAGTGGGAGGAATAGAGCTAGTGCAATTGAGGGGGACGAACTGATACGATCGACGGCAGTGACGGGTCACAGAACGCGATCGTAAGATCGATCTCGACTCGCGTGTACCAGTTTCGTTCGAATCGGTTGAGAGGAGACTCAACGGGAACGAGACGTCCGTCGGTTATCGGCTGACGCTACCCGACTCGCCGACCTGGTCGTACGTCCGAACGAGGTCGGCGATGAGTTCGACGTCCCGCTTCGATTCCTCCGGCGGCGTCCGCGGAGTAGCCGACCCGTCGATGCACTCGAGGAAGTGTCGGAGTTCGCGCTTGAACGGCTCGTCCGAGGACGGCGTGTGCCGCGTTTCCGTCGTCTTCGCCGTGCCGAGTTTGGTGCGGACGTCCGACGGCGTGTTCTTGATGAACGCGTTCGAAAATTCGATCGACGCCGATCCCTCGGGTGCGTCGACGCGGATCCGTTCGTCGTACCACTTTCGATCGCTCGTTCCGGCCTTCAGCAGGCACCGGCGATCGCCTTCGTAGCGAAGCTGTGCGGTGATGAACTGCCAGTCGCCAAAGATGTCGACATGGTCGATCCGCTCGACCGAACCGAACGCCGATCGCAGCGCGTTGACGTCGTGACAGATGCTCTCGAGGTGGAAGTCGTAGGCCTTCGAGAGCGTCTCGTCGTCGGTTCCGATCGCCCGTTCGACTTGCTTTCGGCGCGTTTCGTTGCTCTCCTCGATGAACGAGTCCGCGAGGTCGGCATAGACGATATCGTAGTTTTCCTCGAGGACAGAGCCGACATCCGGTGGGATGACGGTACTCGTCACGAGATCAATCTCGGAGAGGTCGTCGAGTCCGGACTGGAATCGCTGGAAGCCGGGATCGAACCGTTTCATGTACCCGACCATACAGACCGCGTCCGACTCCTCGGCCGCATCGACGACTCGCTGGGCGTCTGCCGGCGTCACGGCCACCGGCTTCTCGACGAACGTATGCAAGTCCGCCTCGAGTGCGGCGATGGCGACCTCCGCGTGGGTGTGCATCGGCGTCGTGATGACCACGCCGTCGAGCGCGTCGGCCTGAGCTTCGATCAGCGCGGTGCTCTCCGTGTACCGGTTGGGGACGTTGTACCGGTCACCGAACGTCTCGACCACGTTCTTGCCCGGGTCCGCGATTGCGTGAATGTCAGCTTCGGGCAGTTCCGCGAGGTACGGAACGTGCATGATCTGTGCGATAGCGCCGACACCGATAACTCCGAGTTTCATCTCGAGAGGAGGTTGTCCGTCGTCCCACAAATAATTTGCTAACGAGTACCACGCGATGCCGAGCATCGCGGTTGGATCGCGGCTCGAGTCGGGGAGACGACGACCGAGACGCCGCGGACACTATCCCGGTATCTATTTGCCCAATGCGACCAATCCACTCGGTATGCGGTCGCACACTCGTCTCGGGGGGAGACCCGAGACCAAAACAAACGGACGACAGGGTAGAGTACGACCTCGAGTCGAGACGAAATCGGTCGCGGTGACTACAGCACACGGCGGAGGTCGATTCCGATGACGCTGCGCGTCGGGTTCATCGGCTACGGCTTCATGGGACAGGCCCACGCGAACGCGCTGGCCCGCCTCCCGATGTTCTTTCCCGAGGCGCCCGAGACGGAGCGACACGTCCTCTGTGGGCGCAACGAGGAACGCGTCGCCGCTGCCGCCGATCGGTTCGGGTTCTCCCACACGACCGACGACTGGGAGACGCTCGTCCACGAGGTGGACGTCCTCTACAACCTCGGTCCGAACGACCTGCACGCCGAACCGACGATCGCGGCCCTCGAGAACGACGTTCACGTCCTCTGTGAGAAACCGCTCGCGAAGAGCCTCGAGAGCGCAGAGCGGATGGTCGAAGCCGCAGGTGAGAGCGACGCCGTCGCCGCGTGCGCGTTCAACTACCGGTACGTCCCAGCGCTTCGGCTGGCGAAGGAGTTGATCGAGCAGGGTGCACTCGGGCAGATCCGCCACGTTCGCGGAACTTATCTCGTCGACTGGCAGGCCAACCCGGATCATCCGTGGGTCTGGCGCAATAACGCCGATCGGGCAGGGTACGGCCAGGTCGGTGACGTGGGCTCGCACACGATCGATCTCGCTCGCTGGCTCGTCGGGGAGATCACCGACGTCAGCGGACGACTCGCGACGCTGGTCGACGAACGGCCCACATCCGACGGCGAGGGCACGCGACCGGTGACGACCGACGACATCTATCTCGCGACGGCGTCGTTCGAATCGGGTGCGGTCGGCGTCTTCGACGGCTCGAGCGTGGCGTCTGGCCACAAGGCGACCAACGCGATCGAAATTATCGGCTCCGAGGGCGCGGTTCGATTCGACCTCGAGCGGCTCAACGAACTCGAGGTGTACGACGCCGATCGACGGGGCTACGAGCGGATCGTGGTCACCGACGAGGACGATCCGTACGGCCACCGCTGGTGGCCGGCCGGTCACACGATCGGCTGGGAACACACGGTCGTCCACGAGAACTACGAGTTCCTGCGTGCGATCGACGGCGAGAGCGACAATATCGTCTCCTTCGAATCGGCGTTGACGGTACAGCGGATCATCGACGCAATCGTCCAGAGTGACGATCGAGGCGAGCGAGTCGCGCTCGAGACCGAGACCTGATCGTACCGGCAGTACAGACGAACAGGCCGGTCAGGAAAAATCGTCGTCATACCCGAAGACGCGCGCCGTCACGTCAATCGTCGATCACTCGGGTGCCGATCAACACTGACGCGGTCGTCGCTCGGTTCGCGGGAACAAATCCGCTTTCGCAGTCGGTGTGTCTTCCGACCGCCGAGACTACACTTACGCACCCGTCGCGTCGTTCCAGTGATCGATGTTGCGCTTCGCGTGGACGAGCCTGTCGTTGCGCTCGTTCTCGATTTCGATCGTGATCTGTCCGTCGTACCCGATCTGCTCGAGCGCCGCGTCGACGGCCTCGAAGTCGATGACGCCTGCGCCGAGGTCGACGAACGACGTCAGGAACACGAAGAGGCTGTCGTACTGAACGTTGCCCGCCGAGAGGGTATCGACGTGGTCCTGAAAGTCGACAGTGGGGTCGATGTCTTTGAGGTGAACGTAGGCGATGTCGTCTGCGAATCGGGAGATGCCGTCGATGACGTCGCCGTAGGGCTGGTAGTGTGCCGTGTCGTACAGGAGTTCGAGGTTGTCGGGCGCGCGCTCGAGCCAGTGTGCGATTTCGTCGGGACTTTCGACGTGGGACGCGCCGTGGTGGTGGAGGACGGGCGTCACGCCGGCGTCGGCGGCGGCCGTGCAAATTCGATCGAGCCAGTCGTCGAACGTCTCGTTGGTCTCCTGTCCGCGAGGCGGCGGCAGGATTCCCAGGAACCGCGCGTCGAGCTCCGCGGCGATGGCCGCGCCGTCGACCGCCGCCTCGACGTCTTCCTCGTTGTTGAGCCAGCCGGCCATGACACAGTAGATATCGAGACCGTATTCCTCGAGCGACGATTGCAGCGAATCGACGCCCATGTATTCGACTTTCCCGAGACCAATCTCGACGCCGTCGTACCGACAGGCGGCGAAATCACCGAGACCCTCGGACAGTACCTCCGCTGGATCGTACATGATGGTCGTGTATCCTACGCCCATACAGTGTGAGTGAGTGGACGGACAATAAATGGTGTGGTTCGGTGACGAATCACGTGACTGTATGCCAGCGAAACGAGAACGCGCCGTGGCCCGCCTCTTACACTTCGATGAGAACTTTCCCGTCGACACGCTTTGCGGCCTGCTCGATCGCTGCGTCGGCGTCAGAGAGATCGAATGTCGAGGTGATGATCGGTCGGTTATCGAGTTGGCCGGCGGCCATCAGCCGAATCACTCGAGGGTAGATCTGCTGTCCGGTGTGGCCCTCCGATCCGTAGAGTTGGGCACTGCTTCCCTGGAGCTTCCGCAACGCGATATCGGGATCGGAGCCAGCGTTGCTGATGTGGACCACGTTCGCATTCTCGGCGAGCGTTTCCTGGATAGCCGGATAGGTCTGTGCGACCGCGCCGGCCGTTTCGACGTGAACGTCTGCTCCTTCGCCGTTCGTAATCGACGCGACCGTCTCGACCGGATCGCGTTCGATCGGGTTATAGACGTGGTCGTACCCGAGCTCTCGAGCGACCGCGCGTCGTTCGTCGGCGGGTTCGAACGCGATCACTTCGCCCGCGCCCGCGGCTCTCGAGACGTTCATCCCGGTGAGACCGATCGGTCCGGCCCCGTGGTAGACGTGATAGTCGCCCGGCAAAATCCCCTCGGCGCGGGCGAACAGGCCGTGGTACGTGATGGTGCTCGGTTCGATCGTCGCGGCGGCGCGGAGGGCCTCGTCCTCGGTTTCGAACTCGTCTCGAAGCCTCGAGACGTCCCAGCACAGTTTCTCGGGGACGGCCACGTACTCCGCGAACGCGCCGGGAACGGTAAAGCCGACCTGCTCGAAGTTCTCGCAGTGGCCGTTGAACCCCTGTCGACACATGTTACAGCGCCCGCAGTAGTCGGTCACCTCCGCGGTGACGAGTTCGCCGCCCTCGAAGAGCGACACGTCGTCACCGGTCTCGACGACTTCGCCGGCGAACTCGTGACCGGTCACGTTCGGGAGCCGGAGGTACGCGGAGTAGTGGACGTAGCCATCGTCGTCCGTCTCGAGCATCGAAACGTCGCTCCCGCAGATACCCGCGTATCGAACGCGAACGAGCACTTCGTCGTCGTCGGGCGTCGGTCGCTCCCGCTCGGTCACTCGGAGTTCGGGGTCGCGCCAGACCTGCGAGGCGTTCATCGCCTTCTTCGATTCGCGTTCGACCGCAGAAACGTCGTACGATGCTCGTGGCTCCCAGGTTGCATCCACTACAAGCGATTGCATACCATGGCATTTAGCCGCATCCGATATAATAATACCGAAGTCGGGGACCCCGTCGGGTGTGAAACTGAGCTTTGATCCGACGAAACCTGGCGAAACCGGGGAAGTCAGTCGTCCGCTTCGAGGTCGGCGAGATCCCACTCGCCGGTGATGATCGCACCCGAGTCGGCGTCGTCCGGTTTGACGACGGCTTCGACGAACGCCGGCCCGTCGTACTCGATCGCTTCTTCGAGGGTCGAACTGAGGTTTTCGGGTTTGACGACGCGTTCGGCGAATCCGACGCTGAACGCCTCGGCCATCTTGACGAAGTCGACGTCGTCGTCGGTGTCGAACTCCGTGTTGAGCACGCGATCCCAGCCGTACTTGTCGACCTGCAGGTTCCGGATCGACTTCCAACCGTTGTTGTTGACCACGAACCAGGTCACGTCGATGTCGTGTTCGACCGCACAGGCCATTTCCTGATTACACATCAGAAAGCTCCCGTCGCCCTCGATGTCGACGACCGGTCGATCGGGTTCCGCGAGTTTTGCACCGATCGCGGCGGAGACGCCGAAGCCCATCGTCGAAAACCCGCCACAGGAGACGTTCGTCTGCGGATCGTAGACGGGAAACTCCGGGTTCGTGATCTCCTGCGGTTGGCCCGCACTCGAGACGATTATTCCCTCTCTGGGCAGCGCATCCCGAAGGCTCGAGAGCGCGCGCGGGATGCTCATGGGAACGTCGTTCGTGTGACGGCTTTCGACCCGTTCCTGCCAGTCGGCCCACAGGCGCTGGATCTCGTCGTAGTAGTCGTTGCCTTCGGTCGAAACCTCGTCGATGCGGTCGGAGACGCCGTCGTACAGCTGGTCGGTGACGACCTTGGCGTCGCCGAGGATACCGACTTCGACGGGATAGTTCTTGCCGATCTCCGTGTTATCGATGTCGACGTGGATGAGCTTGCTCGGCGGAATCTCGAAGCTGACCCCCTGTTCGAACGACGAGGTGTGGAGGTCGGAGAACCGACAGCCGATCCCGAGGACAACGTCCGCGTTACTCGCGAGTTCGTTGCCCGCCGAAGAGCCGATCCAGCCCGCGTATCCGACGAAGAGGTCGTGATCTTCGGGGATGATCCCCTTCGCCTGGAAGGTCGGAATGACGGGGGCTTTCAGATGCTCGGCGAGCGCCTGCACTTCGTCCCAGGCCTCGCCGAGCATACAGCCGCCGCCGGGGACGATCACGGGCCGATCGGCGTCGGCGAGCAGGTCGGCGGCCTCCGCTATCGAGTCGGGGTCGCCGCCGGGGCGACTGTGCGTGCGCGTCTCCGCGGGGTCAGGAATTTCTACGTCCGCTGCAGCCCCTTGAACGTCCATCGGAACGTCGACGTGGACCGGGCCCGGGCGACCCGTTACGGCGATCTGGAACGCCCGCCGTAACACTCGAGGGAGCCGTTCGACGTCCTGGACGACGAAGCTTCGTTTCGTGACCGGTTCCATGACGCTGGGGAAGTCGCCGGGCTTCTGTCGATCGAGTTCCTGCAAGATCCCCTGTCCGTACTCGTGTGTCTGTGGCGCGCCGGTGAAGATGACCATCGGGATCGAGTCGACGTACGCGGTCGCGGCACCGGTGACGGTATTGGTCGCGCCGGGACCGATCGACGTAAAGACCGCGAGCGGGTCGCCGGACGCGCGGGCGTAGCCGTCCGCGAGGTGGGTCGCCCCCTGTTCGTGTCGCGGCTGAATTACCTCGACGGTCGAATCGTTGAACGCGTCGAGCAGGTTCGTGCTTCCGTGGCCGGGAATCCCGACCAGGTACTCGACGCCCTCCGCTTCCAGATACTTGGCGATGATCTCTCCGCCAGTCAATTTGGGCATACTGCATGGATTGGTACGGTGTGACATAAATATTGGCACTCGCCTCGTGGCTGAAACGCACAGTCACTATCGAGTCGCCGCTCGAGAAGACGGGACAACACCACCGCAGGGGAACGAACGGCAGGGACAGGATAGAAGCGACAGCACCCAGACGAATGGGATGGGACAGGACAGGAGCCAGATCGATCGGCGACTACAACGACGGAATCACCTCGTCGTTCATCACTTCGAACAGCCGTTCGGGCTCCGGGCTGGTGTTCCCGACCGCGATTCGATCGAACCCCATCTCAGCGTACTCCTCGAGCTGGGCCGCGATCGTGGACGGGTCGTCCGCGATGAGGAACTTCTCCTCGACTTCTTCGCGGGTCGCTTTCTCGCCTTCGGCCTCGATCTCCCTCGGGTCGGCCATCGCCCGGTCGAAGACGTTCTGGGTCGTCGCCCACCACGGGCGCGTCGCCGCGAGCGCTCGCTTGTAGTTTGGGTCGTACGACGCCGTCACGAGTAGGGTCGTTTCGATCGCGTCCGGATCATTCCCCTCCTCCTCGGCGTATCGACGGATCGCGGGATAGAGCCGATCCGTGAACTCAGAACCTTTCTTGACTGTGATGAACCCGTCGGCGTACCGGGCCGCGAGACGAGCGGTACTCGGTCCGTTCGCGGCGATGTGGATCTCCGGCGATTCGTCGGACATCGTGTACAGGTTCGCTTCGTCGAGGTCGAAGCGCTCTCCCTGGTACGTGACGAACCCCTCTTCGTCGATCTGATCGCGGACGCCGTCGCCGAGCCACTCGTCGTCGCCCCAGAGGGCACGTATGATTTCGAGCGATTCCTCGAGCCGATCGCGGCGCTCGGGGTACTCGGGCCAGTCGAAGCCGAGCGGCGTCTCGTTCATCGCCTCGCCGGTCGAGAGCCCGAGCAACACGCGATCGTCGTGGAGGTGTTGCAGCGTGGCAAAGGCCTGGGCTATCATCCCGGGGTGATAGTGGCCGGTCGCCGGCGTCACGCACGTTCCGATCGGCCCGTCGAACCGTTCCGTCGCGGCACCGAGCCAGGACCACGCGAATCCCGACTCCGCCTCGGTGTGAAACCAGGGATGGAAGTGATCCGAGGTCCAGACCGTCTCGTAGCCGCCGTCGGTGGCCCGTTCCCCGTACTCCAGCAGCGTCGACGGGTCGTACTGCTCCTGATGCGCCATGTAATCGATTCGAACCATCGTCACGTGACAGTACGGACGACCGTGCATTAGGTTTTATGTTCGAAAATCAACTTCTCGAGCGAAGCAGACGACCCGTGTCGGAGTCGATGACCAACGACCACGGGGACTCAGTGCTAAAACAGTCGAACCGGGTGCGGTGAGGTGTCAGTCTCGAGTCTTTCGATGTTTCTCGACGACATCCCAGTCGAGTTCGATGCCGAGGCCCGGTTCGTCGGGAACGGTAAGCCGCCCGTTCTGGATGAGCGGTTCGTCCCGCGCGACGAGATCGTCCCACCACGGGACTTCGCGGGCGTGATACTCGAGGGCGACGAAGTTCGGCACCGTCGCGCCGACGTGGGCGGTCGCGACGGTCGCGACCGGGCTGCCGATGTTGTGGGGTATCAATGCCTGATAGTAGGCTTCCGCCATGTCCGCGATCTTCTTGGTCTCCGCGATGCCGCCGGTCTTTGGCACGTCGGGCGCGAGGAAGTCGACCGCCTGGTCCTCGATGAGGTCGCGGAATCCGTGACGGCCGTAGCGGTTCTCCCCGGTCAGTAACGTCACGTCGGTCGATCGCTTTAGCTCCCGCATCGCGTCGGTGTTCTCCGGGGGAAGCGGGTCTTCGATCCAGGCGAGATCGTAGGGCTCGATGGCCCGGCACAGCCGTTCGGCCGTTTCGGGACTGAAGTTCCAGTGGAGGTCGACCGCGACTTCGGCGTCGGTGCCGACCTCCTCGGTGACCGCCTCGACGACCGATCGCTTGTGCTCGATCTCCGGCGGATCGAAGTGTCTCGAGAGCGTGTCGATGTCCCGACCGGACGGGACATCGAGGTCGAACTTGACGGCGTCGAAACCGTCCTCGACCGCCAATCGGGCGGCCCGCGCGTACGCCTCCGGCTCGTAGGTCGTCTCCTCCTGGCCCTCCTCGGCCGAGGACACCATCGCCTCCCCCGCGTGACAGTCGGCGTAGACGCGGACTTCCTCTCGCGTCTTCCCGCCGAGGAGCTGGTAGACCGGTTGGTCGAGTATTTTCCCCGCCGCGTCCCAGAGTGCGATTTCGATACCGCTTATGGCGATTGTTCCGACGCCCCACTGCGAGCCCCGACCGGAGAGGCTCTCGCGCATGAGGTTGTAGAGCCGTTCGACGTCGAGCGGGTTCTCGCCGACGAGTACGGGCCGAAGGTAGTCCGTGACGATTTCGTGGACACCCGGCGAGGGGTAGGCCTCGCCGATGCCGGTCACGCCCCGATCGGTTTCGAGCGTGACGATCGTCCACGGGAAGTTACCGTCGATGACGAACGAATCGACGTCCGTGATTTCCGCCGTCGGTCCGTCTCGGTGGGGCGTCTCGTCGAAATCTGTCCACATCGTCGCCGCGAGCGTGGATGCGAAGTCCTCGTACATAGCTGTGAGTTAGGGTGTGTTCCGTCGATCTGCGATCGATCTCGAGCGGTTCGATCCGGTGGGTCGAACCGTTCCGCCGCGCGGCCGTGTTTCCGACCGATCGCTCGACGCGTCGGTCTCCGTGCGGCCGACACGGGCCAGTGCGACTCGCTTCGAACGCCGCGATGGTGCAGCACAGCGTGGGACGTTCGGATCGCAACCGGTGTCAGCGAGTCGCATTACCAAATCGATTGGGGAGACACCTGTTATAACTTCCGGTGGCGACGAATGCCGTGATCGCTTCGGTGGCTCCGCAGTCGCGGTCCGCTGGCGAGAAGAACGACTCGACGGTGTCAGGACGACGGAGGCGATCGATTCGCAGGCGACAAGACGCGGAATTCGCAGGCGACAAGACGTGTGACTCACAGATGCCAAGACGAAGGAGTCACAGACGCCAAGATGCAGGGTTCACAGACGCCGAGACGTGGGAAGGCGAGGCTCGAGGATTAGCTGTACCACCGTTCGATCTGAATGGTCTTCTCGGTGTAGAAGTTGACCGCATCCTCGCCCTGTGCGTGGAGGTCGCCGAAGAACGACGCTTTGCGCCCGCCGAAGTGGAAAAAGCCCATCGGCGCACAGACGCCGACGTTGACGCCGATGTTGCCCGCATCCACTTCGTACCGGTACTGTCGCGCTTCGCTGCCGGACTCAGTGTAGATCGAAGACGCGTTACCGTACTTCGTCGAGTTGACCATCTCGATCGCCGAATCGAGGTCGTCCGCGTCGGCGAGACACAACACTGGACCGAAGATCTCCGTCTGTGCGATCTCCATGTCAGTCGTCACGCCCTCGAGGAGCGTCGGCCCGAGGAAGTGGCCGTCGAGGTCCTCGTCCGGGTGTTCGAAGTCCCGACCGTCGAGGACGAGTTCGGCCCCCTCCTCGAGCGCCTCGTCGATCAGGTCGAGGACTCGCTCCCGCGAGTCGCCCGTGATGAGCGGGCCGACGTCGGTATCTTCGTCGAGCCCGATGCCGACGGTGAGGTTTTCGGCGGCCTCGATCAACCGTTCGCGGAGGTCGTCGTAGACGGTATCGACGCCCACGACGACGTCGTTGGCGAGACAGCGCTGCCCGGCGTTGCCGTACACCGAGCCGATGATGTTCGGAACCGCCTCGTCCACGGCTGCCTGGTCGGTAACGACGGCGTAGTTTTTCGCGCCGCCCTGTGCCTGGACGCGCTTTCCGTGCTCGGCTGCGGTCTCGTAGACGTGCTTTGCGACCGGGGAGCTCCCGACGAACGAGACGCCCTCGATGTCGTCGTGCTCTAGCAGCGCGTTGACGGTATCCGCGCCGCCGTTGACGAGGTTGACGACGCCGTCCGGGAAGCCGACCGCGTCGACGGCCTCGAAGATGAGCTGGGAGCTCAACGGCACCTTCTCGCTGGGCTTGAGGACGAACGTGTTGCCCGTCGCGACCGCGTACGGTAGGAACCACAGCGGGATCATCGCCGGGAAATTAAACGGCGTGATGGCGGTGAAGACGCCGAGGGGTTGGCGGACGGCGTACTCGTCCATATCGGCGGCCACGTCTTCGACGTTCCCGCTGCCCTCGCGCATCATGTTCGGCATCCCGCAGGCTACCTCGACGTTCTCGATGCCGCGCTTAATTTCGCCGCGGGCCTCCCCGACGGTCTTGCCGTGCTCGCGCGACAGCGCCGTTGCAATCTCCTCGAGACGGTTCTCGAGTTCGGTCTTCAGGTCGAAGAGATACTGTACTCGCTCGACGACGGGCGTCTGTCGCCACTCTTCGAACGCCTCGTCTGCCGTCTGGACCGCTTCGTCGACGGTTTCGACGGTCGAGAATTCGACGGTTGCGAGTTCGTCCCCCGTGGCGGGATCGACGACCGGCTGGGAACTGTCACCCTCCGGTGTCGTCCACCGTCCGCCGACGTAGTTGTCGACGTGGTCACGTACATCTACCGAAACTGCTCGCTCTCGTTGCTCGGACATGCGTCTGGTAGCTTGTGGTACGAACACAAATACGTTACGCTCACTCCGGCGTAAATGCTCGAAATCGGTCGATTTCGGTGAGGATAGGCCATCGTTCGTAAGGTTCAAACACCCACATTCGTTTGGGAGACACAAACAATTTAGTGGCTGGGTGTGCTGTGTACTCACATGGCCAAATCGTCGAAGCCGAGAACGATTCAGGCGGTGGGAATCACGCTCGAGATCATCGATTACCTGCACGAGAACGACAGCGCGCGGATTACCGAGATCGCGGACGAACTGAATCGATCGAAAGGAACGATCCACTGTCATCTGGCGACGCTCCTCGAGAAAGAACACGTCGTCAAAGACGACGAGACCTACCGACTCAGCCTCCGGTACCTCGAACTGGGTGAAGGGGTGAAAGAACGGCTCGGTACCTACGAGGTCGTCACGGACGAACTGGCCGATCTGGCCGAGCAGTCCAACGAGTTAGTGCAATTTGCAACGGAGGAACACGGCCGGGCGGTATACCTCTACAAGACCGGCGGCGAACTGGCCGTCCAGACGGCGTCGTCCGTCGGCAAACGGGAGTACCTTCACTGTATCTCCCTCGGAAAGGCGATTCTCGCTCACTACCCGCGAGAGCGCGTCGAGGAGATCGTCGACGAACACGGATTGCCTGGGTACACGCCGCAAACGATCACCAGCCGCGACGAGCTTTTCGAAGAGCTCGAGACGATTCGAGAGCGGGGGTACGCCTTCGACGACGAGGAGAAAATAGAGGGGCTCCGCTGTGTCGCGGCACCCGTAACGGCCGGCGAAGACGACGTGATCGGCGCGGTGAGCGTCTCCGGTCCCTCGAGTCGAATGACCGGCGATCGGTACCGGGAAGAACTGCCCAACATGGTCACTCGCTCCGCGAACGTCATCGAGATCAACGCCAAGTTCTCCTGAGTTCGTTTGCGACGTTCAAACGGACGTATTTCGACCGGTACTCGGTCGATTCGTGGAATCGCGCCCAATAAGCCACCGAGCGACCGACTGAGGTGAGTACTGAGACCGTTTACACAGGTACACGTGTAACTCCGATCGTCGAACACCGCCCACTGCACCGATACCGCCGACAGAATCGCGCCCGGTTTGACGCTCGCAAAACGACGGGTCGAACTCGAGCGGGCGTTCGGCCGGTAGAAATCCTTATGTGACGAGTCGACGTGGGTCAAAGACGCGTATGACTCAACGCATCGGAGACGTGACCGTCGGTATCACCGCAGGCAGCGAGTTCGATCTCGAGATCGAACGATCCGTGTTCGAGGGGACGGACGCGACGCTTCGCCCGGTCGATATCGGGTCGACCGACGATCTCATCGCGGAGCTGGCCGACGTCGACGCGGTGATCGACCGGTTGCTGGCGGCCCCCTACACGGCGTCGGTCGTCGACGCGCTCGAGGCGTGTGACGTGATCGCCCGCTGTGGCATTGGCGTCGACGGAATCGATCTCGAGCGCGCCGCCCAACGTGGAATGTACGTCCTCAACGTTCCGGAGTACTGCCAGTACGAGGTATCGGAACACACGATGATGCTGTTGCTCGCGGTAGAGCGCACACTCCCAACGTACGACACGGCGATGAAAGACGGCGTGTGGGCGCGGGACGTTACGACGCCGTCGGTCCACCGACTACACGGCCAGACGATGGGACTCGTCGGGTTCGGAACGATCGGGCGACTCGTCGCGGAGAGAGCCGACGCGTTCGGGATGGAGGTCGTCGCGTTCGACCCGCACATCGACGCGACGGAGATGGAGCAAGCGGGGGTCAAAGCGGTCGAGTTCGACGAATTACTGGCGGTTTCGGACGCCGTGTCGCTGCATACGCCACTCGTCGAAGACACCGAAGGCATGCTGGACGCGGCCGCGTTCGAACGGATGAAGGAGACGGCGGTGTTGATAAACGTGGCGCGCGGCGGACTCGTGGTCGAGGACGACCTCGTTGCCGCCCTGCAGTCCGGCGATATCGCCGGTGCCGGACTCGACGTGTTCGACGAGGAACCCTCGAGTCGGGGCGATTCGAACCCGCCGTTTTCGAGTCCGCTTCGGGATCTCGAGCGGGTGATCCTCACCCCGCACGTCGCGTGGTTTTCGAGAGAGGCAAACGACGAACGCCGACGAACGGCCGCTCGAGACGTTCGACGCGTCCTCGCCGGGAAGGAGCCGGAAAACGCCGTCGTGGAACCGTCGTCGGTTCGAGAGACCTGATATCGGGTGTCGGTGGCATCGAAGCCGTACACGGCGACAGCGAGCAGGTGGGGCCCCAGACGACTCGTTCGTCGATCAGTTATCCAGAAGGTATTTTGCAGTGTGTTGCGTTGGTGTCTATCATGGGAACTGGCTACACGACCATCATGTACGACGCCGAAGCTATCGACGATGCGCTGGGCGATATCGCCGCCTGTCAGTACGATGGCGTCGAGATCGGAGTCGAGAAGATCCGTGCGAACGGTGTCGAGCCCGTCGATCGATGGCTCAAAGAGTACGACCTGGAGTTATACCTGGCGATGAGCGAGTGGATCGAATCCGAAGCGGCGGTCCAACGGATGATCGACGACATGCCGACCATCGCCGATCTCGGCGCAGAGTTCGTCGGGATACTGCCGCCACAGCGGGCTCGATACGACACCGGAACCGTCGAGGAATGGCTGTCCCGAATCACCAATGCGGCAGTCGACGCCGGGGTGCGTCCGGTCGTCCACCACCACGGTGCGACCGCTATCGAGGGACCGTCGGAGATTCGCCGCTACCTCGAGGCCATCGACGACCTGGAACTCCTGTTCGATACCGCTCACTACTACCCCTACGGGGACAACTATCCCGACGGCGACCTGACCGACGGCATCGAGCGGTTCGCAGACGACATCGCCTACGTTCACCTCAAAGACGTCGACCCGGTCAAGGACTTCGAAGCGAACCGAGACGCGCTCTCCGAGGCCGACTTCCACCTCGACAACGTCATCAACTACTTCCGGTCGTTCACCGATCTCGGGGACGGCATTCTCGAGTTCGACGCGTTCTACGAGGCGCTGACGGAGGCCGGATACGACGGACACTACACGATCGAAATCGAAAATGAGGTAGATAAACCGCTCATCCACGCCAAGGAGAACTACGACTACTGGTCGTCCGTCGAGGCGGCGAACGCTCGTTCACGCTGATAGCGACCGGACGGGATTCTCGAGTTTTGGGACGACCGTTCGAAAATCGACCGAAACGGCCGCTGACTCGAGGTCTCGAGCACTAATCCGGAGACGACTGTTCTACATCGGCCGGGCGATGACCGACATCAGGCCAGTTGCATCAGCGACGCACCGGCGACGATGACCGCGATGCCACTGAGGATTCGCGGCGAGTGAGGCACTCGTCGAACCGAGAGATACGAAATCACGACGATGACGAGCGGATAAACGTTCGAGAGCGGGACAACGGTGATGACGGTTCCGCGTTGGAGCGCACTGAACCATGCGAGCCAGTTGCCTGCAACGAAAACGCCCGCGACGGTAAACGCCACAAGCGCTAGATTGTCGCGAACGCGAACGCGCGAACGGAGATCCCCAGAACCGCCGAACGCGACGACAAACGCCGCAAGGGCCGTCGTTTGACCAACGGCGGTTCCCAATAGCGGATCGTCGACCCGATTCAATCCGATCGAAACGAGAACGAACGACGCACCGAGTATCCCCATCGCGGCGACCGGGAACAGGAGGTCTCGCCCTTCGGCTCGAGCGAATTCGCTGCGAAGGAGGTCATCCGAATCATCACCTCCCGTCCGCGAGACCTGCAATACGATACAGCCGCCGACGATACACGCCAGCCCGATCGCTGAGGTGATGGTGAACGATTCGCCGAGAACCGGCACGGCCAGCAGCGCAGCGATGGCGGGGTTAGCTCCGACAACGGCACCGGCGACTCGAGCGCCGACGCGGTCGATGCCCCGGAAGTATAACAGCCGAAACGCCGCCGGGTTTCCGAGCCCCGCGATGACGAACGGCGCGAGCCGTCTCGCAGTTACGTCGTCGAACGAGAGGCCGCGGATCGCGAGTAACCCCCAGAAAACGACGACGCTGACGAGGATGGTGACGACTGTCGCAGTTAGTGTCGGCGACGTACGCTCTTCGAAATGGCCGTTTTCCAGCCCGTATTCGACGGAAACGGCCTGCAGTGCCGAAAACACTGACGCGAGCAATGCGAGGGCGGCGCTCAGTTCAAGGATCATTATTGGTGAGGCGAGGAGTTGCGCCGACGGCGAGCGATATCGCGCGACGGGCTGATTCTCGATCGAAGCCAGTAGGTCTGTATCGAATATCGGTCTTGTCTCAAAGTAGCATGGTGTGGGGATACTCGAGACCGGCGAACCGACCTCACGGTCAGATTTCGACTCGTTTGCTGTCTGGAATACCGGTTTGTGGGTTCCGAATACCAGTTTGTGGGTTCGGTTGTCCGAAAAGTCCGATAGCACGGACCGCGTGAACTCAGCTCACTCTGAAACGAACGTAACGGGGCAGGTGGCATTGAGAATGACCGTTTGGGCTGTGCTCCCGAAAATCGCCTTGCCGGCTGGACTCCGCGAGCGCCCCTGAATAACCAGCAGATCGGTGTCTGCCGCGTCGGCCAGCGAGACGAGTTCGGGACCGATCTCGCCGACTGCGCCCCGCGCCTCGACGGGGATATCGGCCGCCTCGAGATCGGTCGCGAGTTCCCGAACCGATTCGCTCCGTCGGGCGACGTCGTCCGGCGACGGTTGGCCATCAAAGTCGAGCCCGGCTACCGTTTCCTCGTAGTCCGCTTCGTCGTAGGATCGTCCCAAGACGACGGTCGCCCCCGTCGAGCGCGCGAGGTCGCGAACGGTCTCGAGAAGTGGGGTTCGATCATCGGCGTCCGTGACGGCGACGAAAATCGTATCTATAGCCATGAACTCGTGTGAGTATTGGTACCCATCTACATATATTTTCCCCTTTTGGCGTCCGTCATCGGAGAACGGAAACTTCGGCGACGGAGTCGTCTCACAAAATTCAACGAGTATGGGGTGGGCTGGTCCCAGTCACACCGTGAGAAGTCGAGGTCGTGGCGGGCGGTTCAGACGCCGAGGAAGGCGATCAGTCCGACGTGGACTCTGCCTGTTGTTTGGTCGCTTTCGTTCGCTCGACCTCTCCGTCGTCGATCCGGTCGCCGGAGCGGACATCGAACCCGTGGACGAGCGGGTCGTCTATCGTCAGCCAGATATCCTCCGTACGCACCGCCTCGACGGTACTGGGTGCTTTCACGGTGAGCTCGATGGAGTCTCCATCCTCGTCGCCGACGAGGACGTCGATGATCTGGTTGTCGCCCTGGGGCTCGGTCACCTTGATCTGTCCGCGAATCGCGTTGTCGACGGGCTCCGTGTGCGCCGTGAAGTACTGCGGTCGAACGCCGAGGACGAACTCGTCGTGATCCCGGTATCGTTCTGCCACGCTCGAGGCCAGCCCGTACTCGAATCCGTCGACGCCGTCGGTCGAGCGAACCACGCCGGACTCGTCCATCTCGACGGTGACGAAGTTCATCGACGGCGAGCCGATGAACCCGGCGACGAACCTGTTTTTGGGTTCGTGGTAGACCTCGTCCGGAGAGCCGATCTGCTGGATGTGACCCTCGTTCATCACCACGAGCTTGTCGCCGAGCGACATCGCCTCCTCCTGATCGTGGGTCACGTAAAGCGTCGTGATGTCGAGTTCGCGCTGGAGCACCTTGATTCGACTGCGCATGCTCAGTTTCAGTTTCGCGTCGAGATTGGCCAGCGGCTCGTCCATCAGGAACACCGACGGCCGCCGAATGATCGCGCGACCGAGCGCGACGCGCTGTTGTTGGCCACCGCTGAGATTGGCGATATCTCGATCGAGTAACTCCGGAATCTCGAGCATCTCTGCGACCTCCTGGACGCGTTCGGTGCGATCCGCGCCGTCGATTCCCGCGACCTTGAGCGGGTAGCCGATGTTCTCTCGCACCGTCATGTGCGGGTAGAGGGCGAAGTTCTGGAACACCATCGCCGCGTTCCGGTTTTTTGGGTGCACGTCGGTGACGTCGTAATCGCCGAGCGTGATCGTCCCGCTGGTCGGTTCGGTGAGGCCGGCGAGACAGCGCAGCGTCGTCGTCTTCCCGCATCCGCTGGGCCCCAGCAGGATGGCGAACTCGCCGTCTTCGACGGTGAGGTCGATGTCCTCGACCGCGATCGTATCTCCGTACCGCTTTTCGACTGAATCGTATTCGACGTTAACCATTGGTGTATACCTCCGTGAATCGCGCGTGTGCGTTGTTCGATCGTGTGCTGTGCGTCATTTGCCGACCGCCCCCATGCTGAATCCGCGGACGAGTTCCTGCCGTGCGACAAACGCGAACAGCAAGACTGGGACGAGCGCGATGGTCCCCGCGACGCTGACGTTGATCCACTGGACCGAGTACTTCGTGACGAACGACGAGAGTCCGACCGGGAGCGTCATCGCCGCGACGTCTTGGGTCAGGATGATCGCGAACAGCAACTCGTTCCACGTGATGATCGTGGTGAAGATCGCGGACGCGAGCAACCCGGGCTTGACCAGCGGAAGAACGACTTTGAAGAACGCCCCGATGTGGGTGTGGCCGTCCAACATCGCGGACTCGACGAGGCTGTCCGGCACCTCCTCGAAGAACCCCTTCATCATCCAGACCGCGAACGGGATGTTGAACATCACGTACACGCAGACGAGACCGTAGAGCGTGTTCACGAGCTGGAAGTTTCGGAAGATGACGAACAGCGGGATGATCGTCACGATCGGCGGCATGAACCGTGTCGAGAGGATGTAAAACGGCAAGTGGAAGTCGAGGTTGTACGGGAAATCGAACGTGACGAACCCGTACGCCGCTGCCGCCCCGATCGTCGTCGCGATGATAGTCGTCACGATCGTGACGATGACGCTGTTGAGGACGTATTGAATGAATTCGGGTCGCTGAGCGAACAACTGAACGAAGTTGTTCACCTGGAAATCGGTCGGGATCCACTGTGGCGGGAACGACAACAGCGCCTCTCGAGACTTGAGTGCGCCGGAGACGAGCCAGTACACCGGGAACAGCGTCCAGACGAGGAAGAAACCGAGCACCGCGTAGGTGGCTGCCTTGCTGATCCCCGTCTCCGCTAAACGCTCTTGTAGTCGCTCGGTTCGGGACGGGTCTTTGAACGGAACGTCGGGTTGTTGATCTGTAGCCATGGTTAGAATTCGATGTCCGCGATTTTGACGAAGCTCATCGCCAGGATGAGGACGACGACGAGCAACGAAATCGCCATCGCCGACGCCTGGCCGAAGTTGCTAAACCGGAACGCGGTCCGGTACATTTCCATGCTGATCACGTTCGTTGCGTTGGACGGACCACCGCGTGTCAGGATGTACACCTTCGCGAACACGCGGAGCGCGTCGACGACGCGAATAATCAAGACGAGCACGATCAGCGACTTCAGGTACGGAAACACGATGTCGACGAACCGACGCCACCGCGGTGCGCCGTCCATGATCGCCGCCTCCTGAATGTCGCTCGGGACGGACTGGAGGCCCGCAAAGATCACCAACACGACGAGTGGCGTCCACTGCCAAACGTCGGTCAGGACGATCGCATATAACGCGATATCGGGATCGCTAATCCAGCCGACGTTTCGACCGAGAAACGGTGCGGCCATGAAGTCGAGCAGCCCATCTGGGGTGTACATGAGCCGCCAGATCAGGCCGATAACCGTCGGTGAGAGGATCATCGGAATCAAGATGAGCGTCTGCCAGAGGCCGCGCAGCTTGATCTTCTTGTTCAAGATGAGCGCGATACCGAAGCCGAGGACGAATTCGAGCCCGACCGCCAACCCGATGAACTTGCCGGTCACTATGAGCGACTCGATGAAGGCGGCGTTGTCCAGCAAGTTGACGTAGTTCTCGATGCCGACGAAGGACGTCCGCCCGGCCGGCAGGTACTGCCGTGTCGACATCTGGACTGCGCGCAAGAGCGGGTAGAACGTCAGCGCGAACAGGAGGAACACGGCCGGAAGGGTCATCAGCCACTTCAGGTGGTCGTCGACCCACAGAAGTACTCGTTCTCGAGTCGACTTCTCGGAGCCCAGTTGCTCCTCGAGGTCGTTGGTCGGACGGACGTCGGTTCCTGTTTCAGTTGCCATTGTTTGATCGTGAAGCGCTCATCTAGTAGTACCCAGCGTTCTCGAGGATCGATTCGGCTTCGTTCTTGGTTTCGCTCACGACGTCTCCCGGACTGAGTTCCCCGGTCAGTGCGCTGTTGAGTTTCTCACCCTGCGTTACGTCGATTTCGTTCCAGAGAGGAGTTCGTGGCCGTGGATTGGCGTTTTGCAGGCTTTCGTACAGCGCCTCGAACCACGGTTGGGCGTCCATGTTCTCTTCAAACGTGTCGTGTCTAAAGGGAACACCCCCGAGTTCCACGTACCGGTTCTGGGCCTCTTTCGAGATGATGGATTGAATGACTGTCCCTGCGTCTTCTTTCCGATCGTCGGAAACGTTCGTATTGATGCCGAGCATCCAATTGCCCTGCATGGGCGCCTGTTGCTCGTCGCCTTCCGGAATCGGAATGAACTCGAGGTTGTCCGATTCGGCGGTGTCGTCGCCAAGCAGCGTCGACGCAGCGGCCGGCCACGCGAGTCCCTGTGCGGCCGATCCATCGCCGATTCGGTTGAGCACCTGATCGCTGTTGAACGATCCGACCCCGTCAGGCGAGATGGATCGAAGCTCTTCGACGAAGAAACTGACGACCTCCTCACCGTCGCTCGTGTCCCACTGGTATCTCCAGTCTTCGTCGAACATATCGCCGAGATTCGACCAACCGATGCTCATGAAGTTCGTGTTAGCCGGGTTGCCACGCTGTCCGCGGATCACGTAACCGTTCGTCTCCTCGAGTTCCTCGTCGATGCGCTGGCCGGCACTGAGGACGTCGTCCCACGTTTCGGGCTCAGAGGCACCCACTTCCTCGTAGTGAGACGTGTTGTACACGAACATCTGCGTATTGCCCACTACGACCTGACCACGTACGGTTTCGTCCATCCCTTCGGCGGACGGCACCGTCGGTGCTCCCGGCGTCGGCCACGTCGCGATGTCGACCGTCGTGTCGATGAGTTGCTCCTCGGGCAGGCCGTCGGGAAGCCACTGCTTTAACGGATCGAGGTAGGTTGCAAAGCGCGGGAACCAGGTGTCGTCCATCAAAATTGCATCGTATCCCGTCCCACCGGTGGTCAACACGCTACTCACCCGTTCGTAGAGGTTTGCGTACGGGAAGATCGTGACGTCGACTGACAGGTCAGTGTCGTCTTCGACGTAATCGTTGACCAGTTCCTGAACGAGTTCACCCTCCCCCGAGACAGCGATGATGTTCACGTCACTGCTGCTACCACCATCCCCACCGAGACACCCAGCTAAGCCAGTCACGGTAGCCACACCAGCGGCGCCAGCCATGAACGTTCGCCGCGATCGACGACTCGAACTGTGAGTCTGAGCCGTGCTTTCGGCTGTATCGCTACGATTCTCTTGACTGCCAATTGTTGGCATATATCCTCATGGTTTTTCTTGGACTATAAATCATGCGGTATATGATGTTTTAGACACATGTTGCCAACGGGTGAAACAGGTGTGAAATTCATAATTCGTGCATATGTGACTATTCGAGTGGTGCACCGGTTATTTCGGTTGAACGCATGTACGTATCGCGGGCCCCCGATCCAGTACGGGGATAAGTATTTATGCCTGATTCTACAAACTGTGGTCACACACAGTACGAAAGTACTCTCGAGCCCCGTCGATGGGCGAGCGAGCCCGTTGGCCGCTCCGGAGAGCGACACAGCACGAGCAAACTATGACAACGCTAAAACGCAAATTCGGTACCGAAACGAATCTCGTCGGTGCGTGGCTCTCGATCGGCCACCCCACGGTCGCAGAAGTAACGGCGACGAGCGGATTTGATTTCGTTCTTATCGATACCGAACATACGACGTTGAGTCTGGAAACGGTCGAAGATATGTCCCGCGCTGTCGATGCCGCCGCTGGAGACACGAAAACGCTGGTTCGAGTCCCATCGGACGATCCCGTTCGAATCAAGCGGGTACTGGATATCGGCGTCGCGGGGATCATGGTCCCGAGTATTGAGACTGCCACGGAAGCACGAAAAATCGTCCAGTCAGTCACCTATCCCCCGGAGGGAATTCGGGGCGTCGCATCGGGTCGTGCAGCGGCATACGGCGACGACTTTCAGCAGTACGTCGAGACGGCAAGCGAGACGATCACGACGGTCGTACAGATCGAAACCCAGACCGGACTCGACAACGCCGACGCGATAGCCGCGGTCGACGGCATCGACGCCGTCTTCGTGGGTCCCGCCGATCTCTCCGCCAATCTGGGCATCTTCGGCGAATGGGAGAACGACCGCCTCGATACGGCCATCGATCGGGTGGTGAGTGCGGGAGAGAGCGCCGAGATCCCGGTCGGAACGCTCGTCGTCGATCCGGCAGACATCGAAACGCGCGTCGAGCAGGAGTTCGACTTCCTCATCGTCGGAAAGGATACGACTCACCTGTCGACCGCAAACGAGCGCATACGCGAGCGATACGAAAAGGAGGTCTCACAGCAGACGGCGACCTCGCTGAGCGAAGACTGACTGGTTTCGTCTCACGTCACAACGTCGATTTCTCGATCGCAGGTCGAACCGGGACGACTTGCCGTATCTCGGTGCAAACCGTCTGGTTCCGAATCTCGAGGTGTCGAATTACTCGCGGCCGTGAGCGAAAAGCGACGCGATCAGTTCGACGTCGGCACACGCCTCGGAGATCGGAGTCGGAACCGCAGCGCCGTCCCGGGAACACGCGATAAATCGCTCGAGCTCGCGTTTGAAACTCTCCTCTCGCGTCGGGCTGTACTGACAGTCGACCGTTTCCTCGGTGCCAGACCTGATAGACAGCGACGCCGAATTGTATTTGACGAACGGATGGTCGAACTCGAGTGAGAGCATCCGATCGGGCGTGTCGATCCGGAGGAACTGCTCGTGCCAGTGCCGGTTGGAATCGCCGGTCTGGAGGACACAGCGCTCGCCGCCGTCGAAAACGAGGTGCGCGGTGGCGAAGTAGCCGTCACGGACGAAATCGACGTGCTCGATCGAGGCGACGTCGCCGAAGAGCCCTCGAAGCGCGTTGACGTCGTGACAGATGTGCTCGAGTTGAAAGTCGTACGCTGCGGCGAGATCGTCGTCGTCGGTCTCGATCGCTTGTTTACACTGTCGACGCCGTCGCTCGGTGCTCCGCTCGATAAACGAATCAGACAGTTCCGGTTCGACGAGATCGTAGATATCCGGCAGGGATTTCGAGAAGTCAGCATCGACTGCGTAGTCGGTGATACTGTCGATTTGCTCGACATCTGTGAGTTCGTCGGCCAGTCGCTCGTAGGCCAGTTCGAAGCGGCGATTGTACGCGACCATCGCGGTCGCATCGCTCTGCTCGGCGACCGTCGCAAGCTGTCGCGCATCCGCCGGTCGAACGGCAAGCGGTTTCTCGACGAGCGTATCGAGGCCGGACTCGAGCGTCGTTTCGACGATGTCAGCGTGTGTCTGCATCGGCGTCGTTATAATCACGGCGTCGATATCGGACTCGTCGATCAACTGCTGTGCCTCCGTATAGCGTCGCTCCGGCGGCACGTTGTATCGTTCGCCGAGCGCCTCAATCACGTTCTCCGCGGGGTCGCATATCGCGGCGAGTTCCGCATCCGGAATTTCGACGACGTTCGGGATGTGCATGATCTGTGCGATGGTCCCGCAGCCGATAATACCAAACCTCATAAACGCAGATTCGAAGAGCGATTACTAAAAGCTTCCTCCGCGTCGAGTCCGTCCGTCATCGTCGTCTCGAGAAATGAATCCGTTTGAACCCCGATGGCTAGTTCGTTCGATGCTCGCAAACAGATAGTGACGTCGCTTTCCAACCGGATCGCTTCTCCGGCTGGGACTCGGAACGGCAACCGCTAGTGTAACCATCCATACGGTCTGTGACGGTCGAGACGAAATTACACGTGTTGAACGGCGATGGTGGCATACAAGCTAAGCCGAGCGAGCCAAGCCCACAGAGAAAGGGGGTCACAGCGGTTTTACTCCCAACCTACCCGTCGAACGAGAGGACCGATTTCAGCGTGTCAGGGGAATCTTCGAACGCCGCATCGATTTCGTCGAGTCCGTAGCGGCCAGTCACGAGTTCGTCTAATAGCGGTTTCGGTGCCGTCTCGAGCCACTCTACAGCAGCCTCGAAGTGGCGTTTGCGAGAGTTGACCACGCCGAGTAGCGCCTTGTTCGTGACGACGAGCTCCGAGTGGAACGCGCCGCAATCGACGTCGAACGTCATCGACTCGTCCGGAATCCCCTGAACGGTCGCGACGCCGTTCGGAGCGAGGGCGAAGACCGCATCAACGGCGTGTTTCGGATACCCGGTGGTCTCGAAGACGTAGTCTACCGGGTCGTGTTCGTCGGCGAACGCGGCCACGGGCAGCTCCCGCGAATCGACGTATGTGCTTCCCACACCTTCGATAACGTCGATCGTTGGATCCGGACGATCGCGTCGCCCGAGACAGTACGTCCGCGCGAACTCCTCGCCCGTCTCGAGACGGACAGTTGCGAGCAACCCGAGGTTGCCGTTTCCGAGCACGAACGCGCTCTCTGGACGCCAGTCGAACGCCGACCTGGCCGCGAAGGCCTGCTCAAGGGATTTCTCTATCAGGCTCGCCGGTTCAACGAGAAACCCGTAGGAGGCGATAGCATCGGGAATACGGACCAGATGCGCCGGGTCACTCGTGAAATACTCCGCCATGTAGCCGTGCATTCCCGTGATCCCCCGCTCGTGGAACGTCCCGGGCGGAGCCATATCGAGTTCTCCGTTCGTATCGAACCGCGTTTCGTGATCCGGGGAGCGCCGAACCAGCGGCGTTACGACGTCACCCGCTTCGAACGCGCTTCCGTTCGGATCGCAGACGACGCCCACCGCTTCGTGGCCGAGAACGAGGTGATTTTCGCCGTTCGGTGGTTGGCCGCCGATATCGCCGGCGACGATTCGCCTATCCGAACCGTCGATCCCGACCTCGAGAGTCCGTACCAACACTTCTCCGTCCGCAGGAGACGGTTTCTCGGTCTCGATGAGACGGACGTCCGACTCGTCTGGGAAGTACGCGACAGCGTCCATTTCGATGTAGTGTGATATTGGCACACAAAATGTTTGCCCTCACGGGAGCGGGAATTGCTTTTGAACCTCACGAACGACCGGCGTTTATCGCGAAACGCAGCCTACGCGTCGGCCCAACTATCTGCCGAACTAGCGTCGATGGCCGTCAAGGTCGCTCACAGATGTTTGGGAGAGACAAACGTACGACGGTGAGTACGCCGGTCGATCTGCGGTCTGACTCACTTCTATTGACAGGACGGTACAATTCCGATTTAGCGCACCCAATAGGGGAACGACTGAACGGCGGTGTCAGGAGGTAATTTGTGAGACAAGCAGATCGGAGTTGTTGTTTAGAACACCGACCGATTCCCTGTTCTGTGAGTCTTCTGCGTCGAAGTTAGCGGGACGAAGCTTGTCCAGGTTGCTCGCGACGTTTCCAGATGGTTGTAGACGACGAATTCCGGTTGTGATTGGAAACTCTTTACAGTAGTATGGTCGTAATTCTACGAAGTATGGCCTGGTGATAGGAGCCTGTTCTGGCAGTTGAGTCAGGCAGAAATAGCTGTTATGGAATACTAAACAAAACGAAGGGTCGTCGGTTATTATCCCGTATCCAATTATTTGATTACATCTATAGTTTAGAAGTATATACCACTACGATCGCCTTAATGGGGATAATATTGCGATCTCGGGATTCGATACAGCGATTCCGAATATTTATCTCTGGTGAACTTACGTTCATTATTTATGAACACATATCTGCCGACCACAGCCGCAAATGCCGTACTACGGCGAGAAAACTGCGTTGTCGGCTTTTCGTGTCGAAGAATCGCTTACCGATTCGCGATTCATAAACACATGTTTATATATGATGGTTGGTTACTAGGTGTACTATGGGTGAGAAAGCGAACAATCCCGTCAAATCGATCGTTACCACGTTCAATATCGTCCAGGCATTGCGTCGACAGGATGGAGCGGGTGTTACCGAACTGGCCACCGAACTCGATCTCCCGAAGAGTAGCGTGTACAACTATCTAAGCACCCTAGAGCAAGAGGAGTACGTCGTCAAGCGAGACGGGAAGTACCATCTCGGGCTTCGGTTTCTCGACCTTGGCCGATACGTTCGCGAGCGCGACGAACTCTACGAGACGGCCCGTCCCGAACTCGAGTCGATCGCGGCCGAAACAGACGAACTGGTCAATCTGTTGGTCGAGGAGCACGGTCAGGGCGTTTACGTCTGCCGAGTCCGCGGCGATCAAGCGGTCAACGTCGCGGCGAGTACCGGCCACCGAGTCTCGCTCCACAACACGGGACTCGGGAAGGCGATCCTCGCGTACCTTCCCGAAGACCGCGTCGACGAAATCCTCGACGAACACGGGATGGAGGCTGCTACCCCCCACTCGATAACCGATCGCGAGGAACTCAAGCGAGAACTCGATCGCATTCGAGAGGAAGGAGTGGCCTACGACCGCGAGGAACGGATCGACGGTCTCTGCTGTGTCGCCGTTCCGATTCTGGATCCCGACGATCGACCGATCGGTTCGCTCAGCGTCGCCGGCCCGACGAGCCGAATGAAGCGGGACCGACTCGAGACGGAGTTACCGGAACTCCTCGCGAGCGCAGCCAACGTGATCGAACTGAACCTCACATACTCCTGACCGGGCGTGTTTCTATCCCGTAAAGCTGTTCATCAATGATAAACAAGGGTTTAGCGAGGTTCCAACTATACTTTGGTCCCATAAGCAGAAGGATGTAGGCAGTACCGCAACCGGTCCCAGATTCCTGGGCAGAAAGCACCGCGGTAAGATGCGGATCGATTGTGACTGTTATACCGAGGAATCGAGTACGAAGCGCGACGGTTCGCACCGAATACTCGCACCCAGATCGTTGGCGATCGACCCAATAAAACCGGAGGACACAAAATCGGGGTTATCCTCAGGCCAGCGGAAGGACCGTCGAAAAGACGAGTGTGCTCAACAGGCCGACCAGCCCGATGAGGATGGTCGCAACGGTCCAGGTCTTCAGCGTCTCAGCCTGCGTCAGACCCCCGATCTCTTTGACGATCCAGAACCCGCTGTCGTTGTACCACGAACAGAACGACGCGCCCGCGCCGATTGACATAACCAAGTACGCGACGTTGACGTCGAGCCCGCTCGCTAACGGGGCCATAATCCCGGCCGTGGTAACGATCGCAACCGTCGCCGATCCCTGAACGACGCGGACTCCCGCGGCGATCACCCACGCGGTCACGAGCAGTCCGAGACCGATCCCTTCCAGCCCGTTCGCGATATACTGACCGGC